>MVJJ01000111.1 GCA_003266145.1 Methanosphaera sp. SHI613 | reverse complement strand
TTTCATTTAATGATAATAATCTTCGACTTTTATATTTTCACTTTTTGTAGTAACAAATTTGTTCATATAATGATACGTCTGTCGGAAATAACTTAAAAAGAACAGACCCCCGAATCGACAGCAACATAACTTGGTAAAGTGATTTGTTTGAATGCTTGTTACACCTATGAAAACTACCCTTTGAATACATAATTTTTTAAATTACAAAAAACATAGTAATATATTATTTATTGTTAAAATATGATAAAAAATATATTTTTAATATAAGGGTATTATGGGAAAGGATAAATATGCAACACTTATTATCAATGTCTGATGTAAAAGATCAAGTTTTTGAAATAATTGAACTTGCAGAAGACTTAAAAAACAAAAAAGTAACTGATAAACCATTAACAGGTAAATCTTTAGGTATGATATTTGAAAAATCATCAACACGTACAAGAGTATCATTTGAAGTTGGAATGTACCAATTGGGCGGACAGGCACTCTACCTGTCAAGTGATGACTTACAGTTAGGCAGAGGAGAAACAATAGCCGATACCGCAAGAGTATTGTCAAGATTTCTGGATGGAATAATGATAAGGGCCAAAAAACATTCAAACGTTGAAGAACTTGCAAAATACTCCACCATACCTGTCATCAGCGGATTAACAGACAAGGAACATCCATGTCAAATCTTTGCCGATTTACTGACAATAAAGGAATACAAAGGAGATTTCAATAGAAAACTTGTATTTGTTGGTGATGGAAACAATGTATGTAACTCTCTATTGCTTGCCGGAGCATACACGGGTATGGATGTAACGGTAGCATGTCCTGAAGGCTATGAACCTAATGAACAGATATATGACTTGGCCAAAAAGGAAGCTCAAAAAACCGGTGCAAACATAACAATCGAACATGATGTATATGAAGCAGTAAAAGATGCTGATATATTATATACGGATGTATGGGTAAGTATGGGCGATGAAGAAGAGAAAGAAGAAAGAGAACGTATATTCCAGGATTACCAGATAAATATGAATCTGGTAAACAAGGCAAAGGATGATGTGATAGTAATGCATTGCTTACCTGCAATAAGAGATCAGGAAATAACCGATGAAGTAATGGTGTCATCACATTCAGCAATATGGGATCAAGCAGAAAATCGTCTGCACGCTCAAAAAGCAATAATGTATAAATTATTATAGATCCATCCCAATTCCTTTCCATAATAGATTAATAAGAGTGATACCATGTTATCAAAAAGAATAATTCCATGTTTAGACTGTGACTTGCAGGTACCTGAAGGAAGAGTTGTTAAAGGAGTGGAATTTAAGCAAATAAGATATGCCGGAAATCCCGTGGAATTAGCAACCAAATACTATGAAGATGGGGCTGATGAAATAGTATTTCTGGACATCACGGCCTCTCATGAACGAAGATCCACAATGGCTGATGTAATCAAAAAAACAGTGGAAAACGTATTCTGTCCCATATGTGTCGGTGGAGGAATACGTGAAGTAAAGGATTACGTCAACATGCTAAAGGCGGGGGCCGATAAATGTTCAACAAATACCGCCGCAATAAAGGATCCATCACTGATAAACAGGGCTTCAAGTCATGTTGGCAGTCAGGCATGCGTAATAGGAATTGATGCTAAAAGAAGATATGTCGACAATCCGTCAGAAAAGGATGACCATTACATAATAGAAACCGATGAGGGATACTGCTGGTTTGACTGCAGCATATATGGTGGACGTGAATTTACCGGTATTGATGCAGTAAAATGGGCCATAGAATGTGAAGAAAGAGGAGCCGGTGAAATATTGCTGACAAGTATGGATCGGGATGGAACAAAAGTAGGCTATGATCTTGACTTGACAAGAACAATCAGCAGAAACGTATCCATACCTGTAATAGCATCCGGAGGAGTTGGAAATCCGGAACACATCTATGAGGCATTTGCAAAGGGTGAAGCTGATGCAGCATTAGCTGCAAGTATATTCCACTTTAATGAATATCCTATACCTGAAGTAAAAGAATATGTGAAATCCAAAGATATCGACATGAGAATATAAAAATAGAGGTTTAAAATGACTTTAATCATAAATGTAACAACACCTGATGGAATTGTAATGGCCTCAGACAGCAGACAATCTCAAAGGAACATTAAACAAATCACAAGAATATCTACCAACACGGCAGATAAGCTATTTCAAGTCAATAAGCAGGTAATCGTTGGAACGGCTGGCCTGGCATTTTTTCCCAATGAGAAGGGGATGCCAACAAACGTTTCAAAATACATAAATGATTTTTCCAACGACAACGACCTTGATGAGTTAACGGTAAAGGAGATAGCCTACAAGTTACATGATTATATAAATGCAAGATATCCATGGGAAAAACAGCTTGACTTATCCGCCCAGCAATTAAAGATTGAAGCAGAACAGAAAGGTGCACAGGTATTGTCCATTGAAAAGTTGGAAGATTCGATAGAATTTAAAATAAAACAGGTAAACGGTCGGATAGAGGAAGGACACCTTGATATTGAAGCGGTGGATATACTTGTAAGCGGTTATAACGATGACGGCACTACCCAAACATATGAACTCAGATGTCCAGGTGAAATAACACTTGAACGTGACGTCGAGGAATATGGAAGTACATGGGTAGGTCAGGGGGATGTAGTATCCAGAATCATATTGGGATATGATTCAAAAATGCTGAACATGCCGGTATTTCAAAGAAACAACAATCAGAAGAATGAAATGATTACTCAATTGCATGGACTTGAATACAATATCCAGTGGGGTCTTATGACATTGCAGGATGCCATTAACCTGGCTGTATTTCTGATTAAGTCAACTCAGATGATACAACGCTATGCAGATGGAATAAACATGGATATCGGTGATGTTCAAAATGTTGGAGGACCAATAGACATAGCAGTAATACGTGATGGGGAAGGCATAGAATGGATTAACAAAAAACAGTTATACTATCCTCAAAACATTTAACTCTCTTTTTAAAACTATTTTTTTTAGAAACGTCCACTATCAAATTATGAATTATAATTGGTGATTGCAATGATAAAGAATACTTTTACCATAGAATACGATGATTATCCCGGTGATTTTGATTTAGCATTAACGATGAATTCCGGTCAGACAAGCCAACCTCCATGGAGAAATGTTGATGGGTCTTATCATGAAATATTGTCTATAGATAACGACTACGTGCTGGTAGAATTAACTCAGGAAAAGTTAAACGATGATATATTGGTGACATATTACTCGGAGAATGATGTTGACTATGAATCAGTTAGGGATAAACTATTCTACATCTTTGACCTTGACTATGATATTACTGAATTATATCAATATCTGGAAGACAATGAAGAATTGAATGATGTGTATCAGTTCAATACAGGATTAAGATTATTCAAGGCTCAATATCCTTTTGAATCAATAATATCCTCAATATGTTCTGCAAATAATTCCATAAAACGATGGACAAAATCAATTGATGATATAAAGAAATCATGTGGTAGAAAATTCATATTTAATGATGATGAATACTATATATTTCCAAGTGAAGAGGAGTTCCTGCAAATACCTGAGGATAAGTTGAAGTCCTTTGGTGTAGGTTATAGAAGCAGTTACATGATTAACTCAACTGGGATGATATTGGATGATGAAAACTTCCACGAAGATATATTTGAAATGGATTATTCTGATTCATTTAAGAAGATAATTGACTTGGAGGGTGTAGGTCCAAAGGTGGCCGATTGTATTCTTTTATATGCATATAACAAGCATGAAGCTTATCCTGTTGACGTATGGATTAATAGAATTACTACTTATATGTATTTTAACGGTCAAAAAGTGTCCAATAAAAAGATTATGGATTTTGCCCAGGAACGATTTGGCAAATATTCCGGATATGTGCAGTTATATCTTTTTAATTATGCTAGAGAATCAGGACTGATGGATAAAATAAAATCCAAGAAATAAAATTATGATAAATAAAATAATAATGAGAGAAATGTATTTTTGGGGGTGAAGGGTAGAATGAATATATAATATAAATTCTATAATATATAGTATATTCATTCTTATTAATAATATTTTGCTATTTTTAGCTACTTTTGTAATAACTTAGTCATCTTCAATTATTACTTTATTCATTTTGTCGCCTTGTCTAATCTCATACACGACATCCATACCGTCAATCACTTGACCGAATACTGTGTGAACTCCATCAAGGTGTGGTTGAGGGCTGTGAGTAATGAAGAATTGACTTCCACCGGTGTCTTTACCTGCATGAGCCATGGATAAGGCACCTGTACCGTGTTTATGTGGGTTTCCCTCTGTTTCACATTTGATTGTGTAACCAGGTCCGCCAGTTCCGTTTCCGTTAGGGCATCCACCTTGAATAACAAAGTCAGGAATAACTCTATGGAATGTTAATCCATCATAAAATCCTTCTTTTGCTAGTTTTTCAAAGTTTTCAACGGTTCCTGGTGCTTCATTAGGGAATAATTCTAATGTAATGTCACCTTTATCAGTTTTAATTATAGCCTTTTTCATATATTTCACCTTATACTTAACTTTATAATTATTAATAATTAAATTTAATTACTCGTTTATCATAACACCTGTTGATGTAGAAAGTTTTATCATAAAATATAAATATAAATAATAATGTAATTTAATTTTATCATTTTTATTATTTCATTAAAAAAAATGGAGGTATAATATGAACACAAATGAAATAAAAGAAACTTTGGATGAATATGTCATGCATACCTATGGAAGATATGACCTAGTCATCGATCATGCCCATGGCTGCATGGTATATGATACCGAAGGAAATGAATATATCGATTGTGTTGCAGGTATAGCAGTAAACAATATCGGCCATACCCATGAAAAGATGACCGAAAGCCTATCCAAACAATTGGATAAAATGATACACGTATCTAATTTATACTATACTGAAGAACAGGCAACATTTGCAAAAAGACTGGTTGAAGCTTCACCTCATGATAAGGTATTCTTTGCAAACAGTGGGGCAGGAGCAAATGAAGGAGCTATAAAATTAGCAAGAAAATACACAGGTAAAGGTGAAATAATCGCCACATGGAACTCATTCCATGGAAGAACACTCGCAACAATAACCGC
>MVJJ01000028.1 GCA_003266145.1 Methanosphaera sp. SHI613 | reverse complement strand
GTTAATAGTTATCTAATGAAATAATTAACTTTATTAATTATTATTGTTATAAATAAATATTGTATTATAAAATTATATATTAAATAAATTATTTAATGGGACAACATACATAAAAAATACATAATGATAAATAAACAGGAGATAAACAACATGACAAATAGTTTAATAATCTATTATTCAAGAGCAGGACAAAATTATGTCAATGGAAGCATCACAGAATTAGAACGTGGAAACGCAGAAATATTGGTAGACTACATAAAGGAATTTACAGGTGCCGATACATTCCGTGTCGAAACGGTAAACGAATATCCAATTGATTATATGCAGACAACAGAAGTTGCAAAAGAAGAATTAAATAACAATGCTAGACCTGAGTTAAAGGAAGAACTAGATGACATATCTAATTATGAAATAATATATATTGTAGCACCTAACTGGTGGGGAACGCTACCAATGGCAATGTTTACACAACTTGAAAAACTAGATTTCACTGGTAAAATCGTCAAAACATTGATTACCCATGAAGGATCAGGACTTGGAAGCTCAATGGGCGATATTAAAAAATTATGCCAAGGTGCAGATATCCGGGAAGGATTGGCAGTACAGGGCGCACAGGTAAAATCAAGCAAATCCAATGTAGAAAGATGGGTAGAATAAGGATTGAGAAGATGCCTGAAAAGATGTCTGTTTTATTAGTAAACGGAAGTCCAAATAAGAATGGATGTACCTATACTGTTTTAAAACAAATGCAAGATACATTTGAAAAAGAGAATATCAAAGCTGACATATATCAAATAAGCAATGATATTAAAGGATGTATAGACTGTAGAAAATGCACTACATTAGGCAGATGCATATTTGATGATGAAGTAAATTCATTTGTCCAGAAGGCTGAAAAATATGATGGATACATATTTGGAGGGCCGGTATATTATGGTACGATGAATCCCACATTAGTAAATTTCATGACTCGAGTATTTTTTTCTTCATTCTTTGGTGGAAAAAAATATTTCGTCTAAAACCTGCAGCTGCAGTGGCATCTGCACGTAGGGCAGGTACAATGACTGCATTAGATACAGTTAACAGATTCTTTAACTGGGCTGAAATGCCAATAATCAGTTCAACATATTGGAACGTGGTTTATGGTACCAACAGTGATGAAGTGATGGAAGATACGGAAGGATTAAGAACCGTAACTACCTTGGCAAAAAACATGGCATGGTTTTTAAAAATCAAACAGTTAAGTATTGAAGAGGGAATACCTTTACCCGAAATAACAAAATAAATACATTTCAATTTCAAAGAGGAGGACATATAATTTAACATCTAATGTTAATGGATTACTAATAGGAGGCACAAAATAAATGAAAGATGTTGTACTACTAACAGGGGCTGGCCAGATAGGAATGGCAATAGCAAGAAGGATAGGTTATGGTAAAAAAATTATAATAGGTGATAAATCATTAGAAAATGCAGAGAACATTTCTAAAATAATGACTGAAGCGGGATATGATGTGGAATATTATGAATGTGACATATCCAGTCGTGAATCAATCCAAAATCTGATAAAAAAAGCTCAAGAGTATGGTGAAATAGCACATTTCATAAATGCTGCCGGTGTATCCCCTTCTCAAGCATCTATAGAAACTATACTTAAAGTGGATTTATATGGTACTGCAGTTTTGCTTGAAGAAGTAGGTAAAGTAATTAAAAAAGGTGGTACTGGTGTAATAATCTCTTCACAATCTGGTCATCGTATGAAACAATTGGGTGCTGAAATTGATGAACAACTAGCGACCACACCTACAGAGCAATTGCTTAATCTGGATGTTTTACAAGTTGAAAATATTGAAGATACTCTTCATGCTTATCAGCTGGCAAAAAGATGTAATGTAAAAAGGGTAATGTATGAAGCATGTCGATGGGGTGAAAAGCAAGCCCGAATAAATTCAATATCACCGGGGATAGTGGTAACTCCATTAGCATTAGATGAATTTAATGGTCCTAGGGGAGATTTCTATAAACACATGTTTGAAAACTGTCCTGCTGGAAGACCGGCAACTGCAGATGAAGTAGCAAATGTTGCAGATTTATTGCTTAATCCTCAGGGATCATTCATAACGGGTTCAGACTATTTAATTGATGGTGGAGCTACAGCATCCTACTTTTATGGTAAATTAAAGCCAGAATAGTACATAAAGTAATGGTGGGATGTTCTTATTAATTATCATAAATCATACAACAAGAATGTGGTAATATTCAATAAATTGGGTATATTTGATAAAATCTCACCTTAAATAATTCAATTAATAATTGTTCCATCAATCCAAGTATTTGATACAATTTTATAATTGTATCTTTTTCTATTTTTTTAATGATTATTTTTATTTAATAGTTTTAATAACCTCCATATCATACTTATTTTTTCATATAACTTCATATTATTAAATATAATAATCAATATTTTCTTACAGTAATTTATTTGTATGAAATACCTTAAAATGGATGTGTTTTCTGATAATAATTAATTTGGCATATAATGATTGAATATTTTTAAATAATATATTTATTCTAAAAACTTATCAAAAAGCTATTTAATCCAGATTATAGTTGATATTAAATCATTTAATTTTCATGCTTTCATTATAGGTATGGTTTTCATCTCAAATTTGATGGATATTTGGAACATAATAATATGTTTTGGAATACTTTATAGAAATATTTAAATATAACTTATTCCATATTAATAGTACACAAGAATATATTTGACAACATACAAATTGGTTATAATAAATTAATTATTCTAATATGGGGTGTATAATCATGAAAGAAAAAGATATTTATTTTACGGTTAATTCTGTTAATATGTTTAACGGTATCAGGCCATTTAAAATTAATTCAATACTCAAATTAATCAAGGAACCTGAGAATAATTATGATGCAGAGGCTATACGAGTCGAACTTAGGTATGCCGGACCATCAGGTTATGTGGCAAATAGCGTTAAGACAGTGGCTAGAGGATGTTACAGTGGAGGACGCTTATATGATAAGATATTGGACTCTGACTATGGAAGGGTAAAATTTATTATTGGCGATACGGTCATAGCTAAAATTCTATCTAAAGAGGAATTGGACAAAGAAAAAAATAATCCTGACAGTGATATAAACTTTATGTAGGAGGTATTTCTATGGATAATGTTCTAAGTAGCATATTTGATGGCATAACTACATTTGATCCACAAAACTATAAAAACATGACTGTAGTAGGATTAGATATTCCTGAAAACAGGAATATTGATCTAATGAGTTTAAAGATAGGTTTTGATTTGGGATTGGTTGAAATATGTGAAGTGGATGAGAAAGGAAGTGTAAATGAAGTTAAAGTAATAAACAAGGCCGTTACACCTCTTTTGATATTGGATGGTGAGGAAATCATCGGATCAAAACAGAATCGAATAGTGAATTCCACAATTATCATAGAAGCTAAAAGTGAAAAAATCATACCTGTAAGCTGTACTGAAGCAGGCAGATGGGAATACAATACCAGTAAATTTCATTACTCAAAACATATGGCATCCAGTAATGTAAGAAAGAATAAGCTTCACAGTGTAAGTAATTCCTTACGGCTTAATAATAAATTTAATTCAAATCAATCCGAAGTCTGGAATAACATTTCTCAAACAGAAGAAAAATTAAATGTTCATAGTCAAACCGGTGCATTAAATGATGCTTATAAAAATAAATCATTGGATATAGAAGAGTATAGCAATTCATTTAAAATTCATGATAAACAGAATGGATTCATCGTTTATATTAATGGACGATTGGTTGGAATGGAAATGATATACAATAACAGCAGATATAATGAATATCATGATAAACTCCTTGAAAGTTATATAATTGATGCAATCAGTAAATCAAACGATGAATACGAAAATGATAAAATTAAAGATGATGAATTTATTGAGGAAATTAAAAAATCCGAATGTGAATCATTTGATTCTGTAGGATTAGGTGTTGATTATCGTCTTGAAAATGAAAATATAAGTGGTAGTGCTGTATTGTTTAAGGATGCTCTTATAAATGCATCTTTCTTTAGAAAAGTATAAGAGATGATCCTTGATTTTTATTTTTTATGTACTTATTTGTAAAGTAATTGTTTTTTTGATATTGAAATATCAACCTTTCTTTTATCAATATAGAAAAATAATTTTCAATGCTGTTAGATTTAAAAAAAAGAGTGTTTGTGTTATATGAGTTTTTCATATAAATTGAATGTCTTCAATCCACGTTCATCAGCTTTTACTGAAATTGTATCTACATATTCAAATGCGAGTTTTTTATATACTCTTTCTGCAGGTACATTATTTTCAATAATACTTAACCGTACGCTTTTTATGGATTTTTCTTTCGCTAAGTCGAAGACATATTTTAACATTTTTTGTGCTATGCCTTTGTTTTCATGTCCATGTTTTACGGCTACTAAGCGGACCACATAAACATTTTCATAGTCTTCGTCTATTTTCCATTGGATATTTTCATAGCCCTTGTTTGCTTTATGGTTAATTACTACGGAGGATACAATTTCCTCATCTATTACGCCAACATATAACTCTTCATTTTCTATTGCTTCTATAATGTTTTTATCTTTAGGATATACGCCATATTCCCATTGTGGGGTGTGTTCATTATTTTTTATTGCATTTATCAATTCTTCATATAGATTTATTACTGTATTGGTATCATCGTTATTTGCTTTTCTGAATATTACCATTGTTGTCACCCTATTGTATTGATTGTTGAAGTTTTGAATAAATATTGTTATGAGTATTACTGTGTATAATAGTGTAATTATATTTATATTTTATATCTTGTATATAATAAGTTTTGTTATTATTATGAATAATATTATGTTATCAACTTTAAAAAATTGATTACAACTCTTATTTCATTAATTTTTCGATTTTGATTAATTCTGTTAGGCAAATACATCCAAAGCCTTTATCATAGCTTCCACTATTGTCTTTTTTGTCCTTATTGTCTATGGATGTTCCTCCCAAAAGCTCACATATCGTTGGAATGTTGTATTGTTTGATATTTGGATTAATATTTGATGTTGACAGATATTCATCTTGGGTTACTATACATAAGTCATTATGATATGCATATGTTATTAGATATAAATCTGCATCAAATGGATTTTCAAGTGTTTGTGTTTTGAAATAATCAGGTATCTTAACTCTTAATGTATTGTATGTTTCGGTTATATCATTTGTTATACTATCCTTGAAGATTTCCTTATATTCCTCACAGAAATAATCATCTTCAAGTTCATCTCTGACTTTATCTATTGATATGGCTATGCCCTCATCCAATAGTTTCAGGAAGTTATTGTAATGGGTTGGAAAACAATCCTTGTCATATTCCTCTCCGTTCTGAAATCTGACAAAAATACTGGTATCTATTAGGTATTTTGCATCACTCATTTTCGCACCCCGCTGATTTTGTTTATCAGATATGGAATGACTGTATGTGGTACTCCAAGTTCATTTGATAAGTCCAGGTCATTTATGAGGTTATTGTCATAGGCTTCTAGAACTAATTGGGTATATAGTCGTCCGTTCTGGTTGATATTTCTGGATGCTAAGCTTTTTAATCGTTTTTGTTTATTTTTCTTTTTATCGTTTGTCTTTTTAACAAGTTTTGTATTGTCTACTATTATTTCTGTCTGACTTTCATCTTCCAGATTTTCCAATTCGTCATCTTCTGGTGTGTATACTCTTTTTTCAAGTTGTTCTTCCAGCTCTTCATCGGTTAATATGTTCAAGTTTCTTAATCTGTACAGTACTGTTTCCATATTGACGTTATATCTTGTTGATACGATTCTTATAACACTGTTTATGTTGGCTATTCTGATTTTTTTAATTTCCTTCTCAGGCAGCATTATCTCTGATGCTATGGCATTGCATAATCTTTCATCTTTTTGGGTGTTGTAGTCTCCGCTTATGCCATCTTTGCTGATTAATAAATGTGCATATTCATTGAATAATGAGTATATTTTTTCTATCTCAGAGTTTCTATTGTTAATTCCAATGATAGGTAATTTTTCATTATTAAATGCGTATCCGTTTATATCTTCTGGTTTGATATTGTAAAATTTGAATATTAGAATATTTAGGGATTCAAATTCCTTAATCCAGTCATCAGTCGTATAATTATTCAATTTGTCGGCGTTGATGTTTAATGATTCTCTGATGATGTTGACTATTTTTGTTTTGCTTGTATTTTCGTTTTGATAATATTTGAAGGATAGATCTTTATCCAGTTTATCTGCTATTTCCAATAGCAGTAATCGTTTACGTTTTGCATGTTTAATTTCCTTTAGTATTTCTGGACTGGATATTAATCTTTTATCGTTCATGGTCCGGTAATCTTTAACGTACTGTTCAATCTTTGGTGGAGGTGTATTGTTTAAAAATAGTAATGGACTCACGTCATACACTTTTGCTAGTCTATTCATATTTTTGTATGTTAGTTTTCCGGTCTGTTCCCATTGTGCTAATGTTGATTCCTTGATTTTTAACTTTTTGCTAGCACTTTCAAGTGTATAATTCAATGATTTTCTAGACCAGATAATCCATTCGGGATTTATTTCAATGCTTTCTGTCATATTACACCTCTTCTAATATTTTTTTTAGATATAATTATATATTTCTATTTTAATTTATTTATTTTTATTGAAAATAGATGTTATGATGTATCATTATTTGTTGTATTCCTATTATTTCTACGCTAATTATCCAAATAATCTATCTCCAAAACATAAACATTTATGTCTGTTGATTTCATTTATTTAATAAATATTTGGCATATATAAAATTGAATGCTATTATAAATCTGGGAAATTATCATTCTATTCTTTAATCATATTCTGGTATATATTAATATATTAAATATTTAATTAACCATACATATACTTTCCTTAGGAAACTAATATATAATAATAAGAACATATAATATATTAAGTTACTTGAAAGAGATTATGAAAAATATATAAAGACATTAAACATAATACAAGATGATAAAATAATTATTGAACTTCAATATACTGATAAAAAAAATTTAAAAAAAAACATGCTATACTATAATTATTATATCAAAAAAATCAAAAGTCGTGATAATAATGAATAAGAGAACGTTAGGGATAAGTAATATAAAAGTATCTGAAATAGGACTTGGCTGCATGGGAATGACACATGCATACGGAAAACAAAGAAATAAAATAGACATGATAACGCTCATACAAAAAGCTATCCAATTAGGATGTAACTTTTTTGACACGGCAGTAGTATATGGACAAGACAATGAAAAATATCTTGGAGAAGCATTAACAGAACATAGAAAAGATGTGGTAATAGCAACAAAATATGGAATAACCGGACAATCACATGATAAAAAACAACCAATAAATAAGTTGGATTCAAGACCAGAAACTATAAAAAAACAATTAAACGAATCATTGGAACGACTAAATACTGATTATATAGATTTATACTATCAGCACAGAGTAGATCCTAAAGTAAAACCTGAAACAGTAGCAAATATTATGCAAGAATTTATTGATGATGGATTGATAAGGGCTTGGGGGTTATCTAATGCTCCAATAGAGTACCTAAGAAAAGCACATGAAACATGTCCAATATCTGCCATTGAAAATCAGTACTCCATGTTATACAGAAGTCAGGAAAAAGAATTATTTCAATTATGTGAAGAATTAAACCTGGCATTTGTAGCATACAGTCCACTGGGAAATGGATTTCTAACAGGAAAATATGATAACAATACAGAATATGATAAAGATGATTTCAGAAATACGATGGCAAGATTCAGTGATAAAACAGTAAAAAACAACCAGAAACTACTGGAAATAATTAAGGAATTAGCACAACAAAAAGAATGTACCATGGCTCAGATAGTCCTATCATGGGAATTGACACAAAAACCATTTATAATCCCAATACCAGGTTCAACAAATAGAAACAGACTCGAAGAAAACATCAACTCCACAAATATAAAACTGAGCAAGAATGAAATGGAAGAAATAAACACTACTCTATCACGGATAAATGTGGATGAATCCTTCTTCTAATTTATTATAGCTTTAAAGAATTAAAATTGGGAATTTACCATTTTAAATAAATTCTCTTTAACAACTCTTTTACTTTCATCATCTAAACCAGATAAAATATTGCGCTCCCAATTATCCATTAATGTAATAATCTCATCGGTTTTGGCAATACCCTCCTGTGTAAGTGTAACTATTTTTTCCCGTCTATTATGGGGATTTTCTACTCTGGTAATCAATCCCTTTTCTTCAAATTTTCTAAGTAATTTGGCAGTATAACCTTCACTGACCTTAAACATCTTTGCCAAATTTTGTTGTGTGTTTTTATCAGAAAACCTTAAACGAATAATGAATGGGGCCTCGGTCATAGTAATATCCGTTTTTTCAAGAAGTGGTGTCATATAATTTCTATAGCTTTGCACTAATTCTTCCACGTAATGATATATTCTAATTTGATAAATGTTATCTTCATTGAATTGTTCGGGTAATGTCATATTTATTGATAGCCTCTTTTATATGATTTTTTTTTAATATATTATATTATATGTCTTGTTTCTAAAATAAATAGCGATAAATAATATGCGATATCTTAAAATCTTTTTAAAAAAAACAATTATATAACAAATTAAATATAATATAAATAATGAATATTTATGATGCAATATTATTATCAAATAATTATAAAAATGA
>MVJJ01000025.1 GCA_003266145.1 Methanosphaera sp. SHI613 | reverse complement strand
GATTAATATAAGATATGATTAATATAGGATATGATAATATCAGATTGTCTAATGATTAATTAAATTGATAATTATCCATAGTTTAGGTGCAAAAGATTAATAATGGGATAAATACTATAAATATAAATAATAATTCAAACATATCTTTATTTTTAAAGAAGGAGTCGTTATTATCACATCAAAGAAAGATGAATTTATCTATGGATTAAAAAAGGCAATACCAATAACCATGGGATATATTCCAATGGGTATTGGTTATGCGGCACTTGCCATTAAAGCAGGTCTTGATCCGATTCAAACCGTGTCATTTTCCGTATTGGTATATGCCGGTGCCGGTGAGATAATTGCCGTGACGATGCTGGCAAATCAGGCAACCATCATAGCCATTATTCTGACTAATTTTGTTGTAAACTTGAGATATATGGTAATGAATACATGTGTATATAATAAGGCTACCAAGACTTCCATCGGATTAAATGCTTTATCAGCACATCTGGTTACCGATGAATCATTCGCATTGTTTTCATTAATGGAAAAATCATCAATATGGGTATATATTGGCATAGCATTGACTTCCTGGCTGTCATGGATTTTCGGTGCAATGATAGGAGTTTTTGTCCTGGATCTGCTTCCATTAATAGTTACAAACAGCTTTAACATATCATTGTATGCATTGTTTGTGGCAATACTGGTTCCATCAATCAAGAAAAATCATAAAATAGGATTACTCGTAGCTATAACCGTCATTATCAATACATTACTGCAATTTGTTATAGGTAACTGGTCACTGATAGTTTCTACACTACTTGGTGCCTTAATAGGAATGAGAATCATAGATGATGTCTACTTAGTAAATGATAACCAGGGGGCTGATTGCTGATGGATGCCATTTATTTGATGATATTGGGATGTGCCGTCGTAACATTTATTCCACGACTGTTACCTGCAGTATTTATGGGTAAGATAAACTTTGACAGAAAAATTGAGAAGTTCTTGGATTTAATTCCATACACTGCATTAGCAGCCTTGATTGTACCAGGTGTATTGACAGTCGATAATCAATTATGGTACATCGGTTTGATTGGAGCTGTTGTAGCGGCGGCATTATCCTGGAAAAAAGTACCGTTAGGCGCTATAGTCATATTAACCGTTATTATTTTGATATGTGTATATTCTATTGTACCATTAATTTAAACTATTTTTTCTTATTTTTTCATGATTTAAACTTATATTATATGGTAATCTTTAAATATTTATATTGACACAGTTATAATTAACTCATTAAAATACAAATGGAGGACAAAACATGGACATTATGGAGATTATCACTGATTCTCTTTTATATCCATTTGAAAACTTAAAGGCATTGATGACATACGTTATTTTAGGATTTATCCTTGGAATTGTTATTGCTATAACGGGCGTTGGAACAATTTCTGGAATTGATAAAAGTTCATATATAACCCTAATAATAGCTTTGATTGGTTTATTTATTTCAATATTAATTTCTTTCTTAATAAATGGATATGGATTAGATATAATTAAATTGGGAATTACGAGAAGTAACGCCTCTCCGGAAATTGATTTACAAAGACAAGTGATTAATGGTGTTAAATCATTTATATTATCAATAGTTTACTATATTGTACCAATTATTATAATGTTAGTATTGTCTTTAATATTCAAAAAATGGATACTATATATAGTGGGATTTATATTGTTAGTATTATTTTCATTGGCAGCTACAATGGGGCAATGTAGGTTAGCTAAAACAGAGGACTTATCCTATTCTCTTAATATAAGTTCTGCAATTGATGATATATTTAACATAGGTTTGATAAAGGTACTATTGACAATCATCATCATTATGATAGTTTTAATAGTTATTACAGTGATATTTAATTTCATATTTAATATGATTTTTAATCAAATTATCGCTTCGGCAATACTCGGAATAATCGAAGTATATTTAACCTTCTTTTCAAATAGGGCTATGGGATTATTATATTCTGAAATATAATAATTTCCAGTTTTTTTATTCCTTTTTCTTTTTTTTTCTTTTAAAAAGATAATTATATAAACATATTTTTGTGATATATATTTATATAGAAATAATGGTGAAACAATGACAAACAAATTAGTAACATATTTTTCAGCAAGTGGACAAACCAAAAAAGTAGCTAAACTGATAGCGGACGCATTAGATGCAGATATTGAAGAAATAGTGCCTGAAGAAAAATATACGAGTGCTGACTTGAATTGGCATGACCAGACTAGTCGCTCAAGCGTTGAAATGAATGACAAGTCTTCAAGACCAAAGATTGCATCCACTATTGATGTGTCAAACTATGATACAATTATTATAGGCTTTCCAATATGGTGGTACACGGCACCTACAATAATAAATACATTCATGGAAGAAAGTAATGTAAAAGATAAAAATATATATGTCTTTGCCACATCCGGTTCAACAGGAGTGAATGGATCATTTGATGACTTAAAAAATGCATATCCGGATAACAATTGGGTTAGTGCCAAAAGGTTAACATCATCTGACAATTCAAGTAAAATAACTGATTGGATAAATGAATAAAATTTTTCAACCCCATATTTTTCTTTTTTTTCTAAATTATAATAGTCACATTTTTCATTATTATATACTATTATTTACATAGATAATTATATAATCGTAATATGTTGATAATATGAATTACAGTGATGGAAAGGATAGATGTTTCTGGTGTAATCCTGATAAT
>MVJJ01000147.1 GCA_003266145.1 Methanosphaera sp. SHI613 | reverse complement strand
TTATCGACAAAATAGTAATAAATAATTACTAATAATCTATTCAATATAACAATAATCTATTAAAATCAGTTTAAATGTTAGGAAAAAAGTGACGTTTAAATGTTAGGAAAAAAGTGACGTTTGAAAAAAAAGATATGAAAAAAAGGATAGTGATTAATTTCCACCTTTTGTTCTCATTATTTTCATGTTACCCATAGCTTCGATGTATTCAACTTCTACTCCTTCGCTGATAGCATCTTTTAAATCATCTGGTATAGGTAATTCAATTGTTTCATAGGTTTCTAAGTCCATTAATTGAACTTCTGTACCCATTATAGCTAATACTTGACCTACTCTTTTATCAATGATAGGTATGTCCACTTTAGCGTTTACAGGTTTTACTAGACTTCTTTTTTGATTGTCAAAAATTCCTACTGCTTCAATACGTGCTTTTGCTGCACCGTGTTTACCAGGAGATGATGTTGAGATACTGGTAATTTTTGAAGCTTCTCCACCTAATACTAAGTATTTTCCTTGTTTTAAAGTTTTAATTTCAACTACTTTTGTTGCCATAAAAAATTCCCTCGAAATATATTTCTGTTTTTATGATTAATAATATCAAACATGTTCAATTAACAAATAACAACATGCATACTTAAAAAGATTAAGTAAATGATGAAATAATCATAAGTAATAAAAAAATGTATAATATATACAATTTAGATATGATATTATTTATGTTTAAACTTTCTTATATAGTTTTTTGAGAAAGATAATGTCAAAGAGGATATAATAAAATGACAAGGAAATATTTTGATAATTAATCTAATTAGTAATAATAAAATATAAATGGTTAAAACAATTATCATCAATAGCAATTAAGTCTATTACTTATAAAAAGATATTATCAAAAATTAAAACATTAAATGATATTGAAAAACAAGAAAAAAATAAAAATACTTAAGTAATCAACTACAATATAATATTGATTAGAACAAGTATGAAAATAATATTTTTAATACTCATTTAATAAATCAATGATTTATATCATAAAATAAATAGGAGGTTAAAATATGCAATTTAATATCAATAAAGAAAAAGTTCATCAAATGCAAAATTCATGGTACTCATGGAGAACTAATGCAAATACAACAACCATGATATTGACATCATTTTTATTTGCATGCTTTACCGGTTTGATGGCTCAGGTATCCATTGCAATCCCATGGAGTCCTGTTTTAATCACATTCCAGACATTTGCCGTACTCATGGCAGGTGTACTTCTCGGAAGTAAATGGGGAGGATTCTCAATGATACTCTACACATTATTAGGTATTGTTGGAATGCCATGGTTTACCAAGATGAATCACGGCCTAGAATTTATGTTCCAAGCAAGTGGAGGATACATAATAGGATTTATCTTTGCAGCAATATTTGCAGGTTACGTATTCGATCATTACGTGAATGCTAGAAAACCTATCCAGACAGTCCTCATAATGGCAATTGTAAACTTCATATGTATATATATTCCAGGTTTAATCGGATTATACAACGCAATGCTTAACTCAGGACGTGTATTGACAATTCCGGAACTAATATTCATGGGTGTAGTGCCATTTGTCGCTGGTGACATATTCAAAATAGCAATTGCATCTGGAATAACAACTTCCATTTTACCAAAAGAAGAATAAACATTCTTCTTTGACCTTTTTTTATTTTTGAAAAATTTATAATAATCATAACATTCTTCAATCCATATCGCTAATTTACCAAAATATATTTAATCAATAATATACAAATACTAATTATGTTAAATTCGGAGTTTTTTAATTTTGAAAATAAGCATTTGGATTTTCCATTTTATAAGAAAAATCCATATGTCCCAAAAATAGGATGGATTATACTTTTTCTGTCAATGATTATAGCATTACTTGCAGAGGGAATCATCGACAATGAACTTGTAAGCGGCATATTATTCTGTCTGATACCCCTTATCACAATATTATATTATCTGAAGTGGGATTATAAAAGAATATTCCAAAGACCTTCCGCCAATGATATTATACTTGCAGTAGCATTATTTATCGGATATATCATATATGCCCTGATTATGGGTTATGCTCTTGATCTATTATCGCTAAGTGGCAGTGCTCTGGTAAATGAGAATTCAGTGACTTTCATTACGATATTATCATTGTTTCCGTCATTGATGGGTGAAGAATTAATCAAATTCATCCCGTTAATCTTCTTTTTAAGAATCATATACAAGTACACGGAAAACAGAAAATTATCAATCATACTTTCAATGTTTATTGTGATGATGTTCTTCGCATTATTACACCTTTCAGACCTGCATTCGATAGTTTCGGTGATTGTTCTTCAAGGCTTTGGAACGATATTCGAGTTTTATGGATATCTTAAGACCAAAAACATCTTCATATCATACCTGACACACCTATTAACCGATCTGAGTTTATTTATCATAATGCTAATTGGATTATAAAAGACATGCTGAATATCCAAGCCAAGTGATGAAAAAACCACAAACAACAAAAAGTAATAGCTACAGAAGAAGAAAAAAAGAATGATAAACTTAACTTAAAAAATAGGATAGACGTGATGAATTTATCAAAACTTATGGCAATTATTGTGTAATTGTCATATAATATCTGACTTTAAAAAATTGTTTAAAAATAGAAAGTTATAAAGGATAATATGTTATAAGTTTAAGGAAGCGTTTATCTCTTCCTGCGTTTTTCTTATGTTACTATCCCTACTTGACCATGCATCATCATAGACATTCTTGAGGGTGTGCATGTCCACACTTGTATAAATCTGGGTCGTACTTAGATTACTATGTCCAAGTAATTGCTGTATCGCCCTTATATCCACACCATTTTTTAGCAGGTGCGTTGCAAATGAGTGACGCATAACGTGCGGTGTGACTTTTTTTGTAATGCCTGCATCTTTAGCATAATCCTTAATCATCAGCTGAATATACCTTGAGCTTAGGGTATTTCCTTCCTGGCTTAGGAATAGGTATTCACTATCCATATTTCTTTTTTCAAGATATTCATGTATCAAATTCAGTGTAGCATCATCAAAGATTACAATCCTATCTTTTTCACCTTTTCCCCTTACACGTATTGTTCGTTCTTCCTCATCTATTGCAGTTATTTTAAGCTTCGTCAGTTCTGATACACGCAGACCTGTTGAATATAATAATGTCAATATCAGCTTATTTCTCAATCGGGAGATGTTCTGCGGATTTGATTTTTCAGGATCATAATCATCATCCTTAGCATGTATCAAATCATATACCTCCTGTTCATTTAATGACTTTGGTAATGACTTGGTTCTTTTTGGTGCCTTGATTTCATCCGTTACATCTATTTCCGAAAATTCGAAGAACTTCTTAATAACTACAGTTACCAAGTAGAGATAATTCTGAGATACCTCTTTATCTCTTTTTAAATATTGTAGATATTTTTTGAATGAACGTAAAATTGCCTTTTGACTGTTTACCTTTTTTTGTTTCAATAGAAAATTATAAAAATTAGTTAATATTGATTTATAAGTCCTTAGTGTATTTGAGGAATAACTTTGTATATCCATTTCCAGGATATAATCTTCTATATTCTCTTCAAATTCTATTTCATCCAAATATTCCTGTGTCAAAGTTATTGTCTCCATTAATT
>MVJJ01000015.1 GCA_003266145.1 Methanosphaera sp. SHI613 | reverse complement strand
GTTGGAATTTCATAACCGGTTAGTCTTATCTTACCATCTTCAACGTTGAATATTATTTCATCACCGTTTTCATCCGTTAAACTTTCACCGTTTATCATGATACGTGCTGTTCCATCGTTTATTATGCTGGAATCGGTAGTGTCTATGAGATTTATTGTAGCATCAATATCTTCAAGCACTATACCATCAATAGTATCTAATGCTATTTCCACTTCATTTTTGGATGGGGTGTTGTTTTCTATGAGAACGTTTTGACTATTCTCATCAACAAGTACTGCATAATTGTTTTTACCCATTGTCGTGTTCAGGTAATTGTCTGTTATACGGGTATTTGGTGAATTTATCACTTGTACTGCATATCCACCGGCTACGGTTATTGAGTTGTCAGTTATAACAGTATTTTCAGCGTTTTCTACTAGTATTGCTGCTTCACCGGATGCACTGGATACAGTTATTGTGTTGTTTGTAATGTTGTTGTCATCAGACTGTACTTTTATTGCCGTGTTGTCATATTCATTTGCATCGGTAAGCATGAATGTAATGTTTTCTACTTGAATATGGGCTTGGTCTGTAATTATGATTATACAGTCGTTGAGTATTGTGTTTTCATCATAGCCTACCAATTTAAATTCACCCACATCAAATTTCATGATTACATTGTTGAATGGACCATGAAGCGTTACGATGATTTCCTCGGTTATTGCTCTTGTAAATAGACCATTTTCATCGAAGAAGTCAGGATATGTTTCCATAGTAATGTTTAATTTATATGCTGGTCCATTCATGAATATTGTTGCACTTCCAGAGATGTCATTTATTGTTGGTGTTCCACTGTTTGTAGGAGTTATCAGTTGATTGTTTCTTATCGTGGTTGTTTTGTTGTAGTTTATTACAGTGTATTCATTGCTTGTTGTTATGTTATTTTCGGCTATTGTTGTGTTACCTGCATTGGTTGAGGATACATTAATTGTTCCGTTTATGTTATTGTTTGCTATAATTGTACCGGTACATTTTGATAATGTTATGTTTCCTGTGATATTATTGTTTTGTATAACGTTGGCCACGTCATTACCGTTTGAAGTTGATGCACTTAATACTATATTTCCACCGATTGTACTGTTTTCCAATAATGAATCGGATACGACTGAATCACCTGTATAACTTACATTTCCATTTATGGTTACATTAGCTACAGTTGCATTGTTCCCTATTACAAGGTTATCCGCCACATTGCTTCCGACTACTGAATTCTTAGCGGCTGTTAGTGTTCCATGAATGGTATTGTTTTCTGCTACTGAATTTTTATTTACACTTAATGAGGCGTTGTCATTGAAGGTATTATTTGTATATATACCTGAAGCGGTTGATCTACCTTGATAGACTATGTTGTTTCTTATTATAGTATCTGCACTTCCACCGCTTAATACTAGTCCAGGATAGGTTATTGTATTGTTTTCTATTATGTTGGCCTTTGCCAATAGCATCTGAACAGCATAACAGATTGAATCCTCGGCGGAAGGTCCGATTATTGTATTGTTTGCAATTAGATTATATGCATTTGCACTTTCATTAAGATTACCTGCATTAAATGCATTAAAGTAGAACAGATTACCTACTCTGCCCTCTCCTATAATCGTATTGTTTATTACATTGGAGTATTGTACACCAGTAAATACCAGTGAACTGAAACCACCATTGTTTATCGTCTTGATTAGACTGTTTTTGATTGTTATATTTTTACATCCAAGTCGTATTGATGTTTGTCCGACCTGTGAACCAATTGGCTTATTGTCTACAACATTGCTTATATTGTCAAATACAATGTTATCAGCATTTACAACATAGAATTGTGTGTTGAATGTGAAAAGTCCTGTTACATTTGAACCGCTTGATTCACGCGTAAATGTTATGTTATTGAACAGTTCTATTCTTCCATCATTGGTTGATGTTATTATATTTACAGGTTTATCAATTATGATTGTGGTTAATCCGGTAACCTGAGATATTGTTCCCTGAAAGTCCAGTGTATCTGCTTCATTTACCTGATCGGTAAATCCGGTGTTTGTTATGTATGTTGCTATTGTGTCATTGTTTATGATTATGGTTTTTGGCTCGGCATCTCCCAATAGATTATCTTTGTTAGAGTTAAGTGAATTGTTTTCTTCTGCTTTGATTATTGTGAGTGTGGCTGTTGCATCAGTTCTATTGTATAAGCTATTTATGAATACTGCTGTTAATGTGTAGTTTTTAGCCTTCATAGTAGTTGGAATGTTATATGTTATGCTTGCTGTTCCATCAGTTACATCTGCATAGATTACCTTAGCCTGGTCATCTTTTATGGTTTTACCGTTTACTTTGAAGATTACTTTTCCACCGTTTATGTTTTCGTTGTTGTCTTTGATATTTGCCGTAAGAGTTACTGATTGGCCTGCACTAGCGTTAACATCATCCAATGTGATTAAGATATTATGTTCATCGGATAGTGTGAGGTTTACCTTTTGACTGCTTGATGAAGCAAAGCTTGTTGAACCACTATAGGAAGCTGATACTGTTGTGTTCCTATCGATATCATCAGAAGTGAATGTATGGCTTAATATTGCCTGTCCATTGTCTACTTTTATATATATTACCTTAGCGTTTTCATCTTTTAATGTTTTACCGTTTACTTTAAAGACCACTTTACCACCATCAACCAGATTATTGTTTAAGTCTGTTACTTTAGCAGTTAAATCTACCGTATAACTTGATGTTATAACTATTGGATTTACTGTTGTTACAGTAGCGGCTTTTTCTACGTTAAATGTTGTTGTTGCCGTTTGTATAGGATAGTTATCATCATCCACACTGGATATTACATCAAATTTACCTGCTTTTGTAGGAGTGTATTCCACCTCATATACTCCATCGGCATTTGTGGTTGTTTCTGATTCTTGATTGTTTATTTCTACTTTTACTCCCACATTTGCTAATGGACTTCCATTTGAAGTTGATACACGACCTGTAATAGTAGTTGGCATGTTGACTGAGGAATTGTTAGCCTCTACGGTTATGTATGCAACGATGGATTCCACATCAAAGAATGATCCCACGTAGTTTCGTGCCAAGTCATAGTTTTCATCACCGGAGAATCTTACCTCATACAAGTAATTATCAGATACTCTTGTTGTCTGATAATCATATGAGTATACTCCTTCAGAGTCGGTTAGGGTAGTGTACTCTTCATCGTCGACTATTATTCTTATTTGAGCGTTTTCTATTGGCCTATCGATTACATCCACCAGTTTACCCCTGATTGTAAATGCTTCTGATAGTTTAACTGCTACCGGCAATTCATCACTTATAAGTCTTGTTCTTAGTTTTTCCACATTGAATGTTTGACTATCAGTATTTGTTGTAGTGTATTGTGGGCTTTCAAATGATACATCGACATTGTATACTCCGAGTGTATTTGGAGTGTAGGTGTATGTGAATTTTCCATCGGCATCCGTATCCACGTCAAATGATTCATCATTTACTGTTAATACTACCGTGTTTTGTACTCCGCTTTGATTGGAGTTAATTAGCAATTTACCTGTTATGTCTATAGGAACAAATATCATTGAGTCTTGAATATCATCAAGCTGTACTGATACTTCAGGTTTTACTACATTAATTGTCAATGATGATTCAGTTGATTTGATGATTATTTCACCAAGAGTATCGGTTGTATAAGTATATGTGAATTGACCGTTTTCATCGGTTGGTGCTGTGTAAGTTACATCATTTATTGTAAATGAAATTTCTCCATTTGCATAAGGAGCACCTAAAAGAGTAGCCTGACCAGATATCAGCACGTTCTCTTCCAGTAAGTATTCAGCGTTTAAGTCATCATTCAATGTTATTTTTACTACTATTGGATTGGTTGTGAATGTACCTGTATATACATCATCTGCTGGCTTGTATTCATCGTTTCCATCGAATCTTACTGTGATGTCATAGTCTTTTGATCCCTGTGTTGCATTGTAGATTACCTGGAAGTTTCCTTCACTGTCGGTAGTTGTGGTTAGTGTTTCATCATCAATCAATACTGTTATCTGCGCATTTTCTACTGCTTCACCAAATATGTCAACCAATTGTCCGGTTGTTATGGTAGATAATGCATATGCTTCAATATCCTTAATATCAATGGCATTTCCACTTCCTTGACCTACATCTACGGTTAGTACTGTTCTTTTTGGGCCTACGATTGTTGTAAGCTCAAGTGTTGTTTCATCCATTTCATAAAGTCCTGAGCTTAAGTCACGACTTGCGGTGATTGTATTTGTACCTGCCTGTGTAAATACGTAGTCATAACTGAATGTACCCTCGGTACTTGTAACTGTTATTACTTCATCCACACCCGTTATGGTGAGGTTAAACTCCTCATTATCAAGTGGTAGTCCAAAGGTATCCGTAACTGAACCTGTAAGGTGTGTGGTTTCATTTACTTCTGATACTATACCTTCATCAAATGTTACGATGAGTTCAACAGATACTATATCAAATGTTCCGCTCATTGGCTCGGTTGGATTGTATCCTTCACTACCCGTAAATTCTATGCTGATAGGAATATCGGACTGCAACTGTGTTACAGGATATTGATAGGAATATTCACCTTGCTCATTTGTCAGTACTTCATATTCATTTCCATCAACGACAACCTTCAATGCAGCGTTTTTAACCGGATTACCATTTACTGTTGTTAATGTACCTGTTATGACAGTGTTACTTAATACGTTGATAATAGAGTAAATCTCTTCATCATTGTCATCAACGGTTAAAATCGTGTCAACAGGATTTACGTTAACAGGTATCATGCATGTTGATTTGGCATAATCGGATGATTGATCGATGTCTACGGTTAGTGAATATTCACCTGTCCTTTTTACTGGTATTGGTATATTGTTATCTGAAGTTGTTATCGGATAGTTTTCAACCAACACATCATCCCCATCACTTATTGTGATGGTGGTTTCTACGTTAACAGGGTTATTTTCGCCATCACGGATATTGACCGGTAGGATAAAATTATCATATACTCCTGTTATTTGCGTATCGTTTTCTATCTGTAGTTTAGGACCTGAAGAAAGGACTGTGAATGTATCAGTACCTACAATTATCATAGCCTTAGTACGATTTACTGAATACTTTAATGTATATTCACCCTCCGGAACATTAGGTATTGTAAAATTATGCACAGCATATCGATTTATTTCCGGTCTCATCATACCTGAATCGTATACTACATCATTCAACGATACTTTATATGTATACTCATAACTAGGATTTATTTGAGCTGGATGTACAAGGGTTAATTCGATAACATCCCCTGGATATCCTGAAGATGCATTCATAGTGAGTGTACTGGCAATATCTACACCTTTAATGTTCTTTTCCTTCTTAACATATTCTTTGCTTGAAGTGGATTCTTGTGTATCATCATTTGTTGTCATCACTTCATTATTATTATTTTGATTATTATCATCATATTGGACAATGTTATCGCCATTGTCATAGTTTATCATATTGGAATCGTCAAGTACCTGTGTATCATCAACATCATCACTAGCGGCAACTAAACTGCTACCCAATAAGAGTGATAATGTAATGATAAGAAATACGAGACAATATTTATTTAACATTCGTTTAATCATAATATTCGCCTTTAAATGTGAATATATAATAGCAATATCAAAGTTTAATAGAAACATTAATGAATAATAATCATTTTAGTTAATACTTCCATAATCATGGATAACTATCGATTAAATTATTCTTAACTCATAAACATAATTAACAATTTAATATTACATATAATGTTTTGTTAAAGGATTTATTAAAAGTTATTATTTTTATTTAATTGTTTAACATACCCTATTTCAATAAAAAACCCTTGTGAAATCTTTTAAAAAATAAAATACTTGATTTTTGAACAATAGACATGTTCTTGAAAAAGAGTATTTGATTAGATGACATTTCATTAGCATTATTGTTAAATTAGGTTAAGACGAAAAAAATTATTTAATAAATATCAATAAAATCATGAAGACATGTAGATATATCCCGAATATTATCATTATTTAAATACATGAATAATTTTAAATAAATTGACAGTATCAATTCATAACAGTAACTAACATTAAACAACTAATTTTACAAGATATTTTAAAGATATTAAATGTAAGTTCGATGAAAATTATTTTTATTAACGTGAGAATAAATCCCATTAAGAAATCCGGTCGATTAAATAAATAAAAAATTTATAAACATCAGTTACAATATAATAGTATAATAAGAGAAATATGATAATTCCAATAACAAAAGAGGGTTGAGATTTATGTCAGAAGTTGTTAAAAAAGTATTGAACGAAGAGCAACAAGAAGCCGTTGAATATGATGGAAAAACACTACTTATTAGTGCTGGTCCAGGTGCTGGGAAGACTTTTGTATTGATTGAACGTATCAAATATTTATTACATGAAAAAAATGTTGATCCCGAAAGTATTTTAGTTATAACATTCACCAGAAAAGCTGCTGATCAACTAAGAGAAAAATTAAGTAAAGATAACGAGATTTCCGATGGTGACGTGAATAAAATGTTCATTAATACCATCCACTCATTTTGTATAAATTTCCTAAGCGATAATGGCTGTAGTGATATTAATCTACTTGAAAGCGAATCAAACAATGAACGGAAATTAATGTTTCTTAGAAAACATAAAAAAGATTTAGGTTTCATACGAGAAGCACACATGAGTGGTGGAAATCTACATGCTGTAATAGATAAATTTAATGAATATACTACATTCAAGGTCAAGACACCTGAACTTGTAGAATACATTAAAGAAAATCGTCCAGTATCACAGGAATATAAAGATTTGATTGCCAGTTGCGGTGAAGGGGATGATTTCGAATACCCATATGATGAAGTAAAAAAGAGTAAAGAACTTAAAGAGAGCAGATACAATGCTAGATACTTAGCAATAGCAAAAGCCTATCCTCAATATATTGAATTATTGGAACAGGAAGCATCATATGATTTTAACTATTTGCAAGTTAAAGTTATGGAGATGCTGCAAAACAATGAAAGCATAGCTGAAAATTCAAGGTTTAAAAACATTTTAATAGATGAATATCAAGATATTGATCCTATTCAAAATAATATATTTACAATATTATCAAAACATTCCAATACATTTACTGTAGTGGGAGATGACGATCAAAGTATTTATGCATTCCGTGGTAGTGTACCCAAATATTTTACGGATTTTGCAGATAATATAGAAAAAGAGGATAATCCCAAAAAATCATCCGTCAAACGTCTATCAACTAACTTTAGATCTTGTCCCGAAGTTGTAGAATATAATGAAGAATTAATCTCAGAAGATAGGGAAATTGAAAAAAATCTTCTTCCAGATAGAACAAAAAAGGGAGGAGTATATTATTTAATAAATGATGATGTAAAAATACAAGCAAATAAGATAGCCAATATTATTCTCCATTTACGCGACAAAAATAAAATAAAACAGTATAGTGATATAGCAATACTACTGTCATCAGTGAAATATAGCAAAGGTATAGACGAATTGCTTGAAACATTCAATGCAAAGGGTATTCCATATAATTTATCAGAAAATGAATCATTAATGAGCAATCCAGAAGTTAAAGCCATGATAATCTTATTATGGTATATGAAAGAAGATGGCGATAAACTTATTTTAAGTGGATGGGAAAAGGATTGGTTAAATCTTAGTGCATATTCTCAGGTACAGGACATATTAAAATTAGACAGCAACACTTGTCAAATATTATCAGATATAGAACAAGAATATCAGGAAAATATCATAAAAATGGAAAAGGAAGTTTATAAGAAAAAAACTGGAAAAACAAGCAGAAAAAGAACTTTCAAAGGAGTATTCGAACGAGATGATGAAATTGTTAAAGAAATATTTGATAATGTTGAACGCTTCGATTTAAGTAAACAAAGCAGAACAGATCTAGAAAAACTTGGTATAACCAATAAACACGATTTGGATTTATTTGAAAATTTATATAACACAAAACAAATGTTATACGATACAACAACCGAATTTTATGAAAAACCATCCATTTTAGATGTTTATTATGACATATTACAATATTCTGATATTCTCGAGAATAGACTGGAAAATCCTACTGAAGAAAATGAAAGGGTACTGAGAAATTTAGGTCTCATAACCGAAACAATATCCAATTATGAAGAAATAGTGACAAAATATAGCATTAATGGATTATTATGGTTCATATTCCAAGAATTTGATAATTATTCCACTTCAACGATTGAATCAGATAGTGTGGATAAAGTACAGATTATGACTGTCCACAAATCCAAAGGGTTGGAGTTTCCGGTTGTGATAATTGGATCTATAATGGAAGGAAAGTTCCCAAAACATATAGACATATATGAAGAAGCTCAAAAAGATTACATTCATCAAAATCCTACATATTATACCCCACTTGAATATTTGGAATACAAACAAAAGGCATATAATACGGAAAACGAGACTATAACCGAAGATGATGTGATTACTGAAGAAAACAAAGAATCAAAAAGAGTTTTCTATGTTGCAACAACTAGAGCTGAAGATGTATTGATTCTCTCTTCAATAACGGATGACGAAGGAAATATACCTGAAATTATGGAACCAACAATAGAAAATGACATATATCCTGAAATAATAGATGATTACAATCTAATAGTAGAAACAGAATCTGAAGAAAGAGAACCTGAAAAGGAACGGTTGAGACTTAGTTATACTCATTTATCAGAGTATGACAACTGTTCACAGGAATATAACCTTAGGTATAATTACCAGTTTAAAAACTCAAAAACAAAGGCATTGACATTTGGACAAGTAGCACATACAATACTGAACCTCATACATCAAAAACAGATAAAATACCAAAAAGAAGGACTGGAACAAGTCGTTAACGATGAAGAAATAGAAGAAATCATAGAACAAGTAAAACTCTTTAATCAAAACATTCAAAATAATGAAAATGATGAATTTAAAGAAATAGAGCAATCAATATATAAATATTGGAATGAAAACAAGAACAAATATGAAATAATAGGCTCTGAAATACCATTTTCCATTACTTATGAAGAATTTGATCTTGAAGGAAAAATAGATTTAATAGTTAAAGATAAAGACAGTAACGACATAACCATAATTGATTTTAAAACTACTGATGAGAAAAACAGTCAAATATTAGCAGACAGATATTATAAACAATTATTTACTTACGCTATGGCAATAAAAAAATTACCAGACTATGATAAATACAACATTAAAGAGGTTATGATTTATTCAGTTAAATTTTCACAAGCCATACCTATAGCAATCAGTGATTTAAATATAACAGATGTTGAAACCTCAATAAATGAAACAGTTGAAAATATATTGAGTGGTCAGTATGCTATGTGTAGTGATGATAGCAAATGTTTCACTTGTGAATACAACAAATCAATTTGTAGAAGAAAATAATTAATTTAAAAACGAAAAAGATGATTTT
>MVJJ01000076.1 GCA_003266145.1 Methanosphaera sp. SHI613 | reverse complement strand
GTAATCTATGCAAAAATTGTAAACAATGAAGCAGTTCTCGATTATGTAATACCAGATTCATGGAAAATTAAGAATTATACCATTTCAGCCGTATTACTTTCATCAGATTATCCAAGATTAGTTGGAAATGCAACTCTTACATTAAGTAATTAATCTTAAATTACTTTTTCTTTTTTTTTATTTTTTAATTAGTATGATTTTTATTTTTTTGTTTAATTTAATACTTTTTTATGTTGATACGCTATTTTTTCAAATAATTACAAATATAGTTTTAAAAATCCTAAACCATTATATTAATTATTTCGAATTAACAAATATATTAGTAACTAAAAAATGTTTTTACAATAGGTTTTAATATGGATTTGTATTTATTAGAAAGTATGTCGATAATATTGATTACGGCAGTAGTGATATTATTAATTTTTAATAAGCTAAAACTTCCCTCCATGATTGGACTATTTTTAACAGGTATTGTTTTAGGACAATTCATTACCTCCACATCATTGATAACAGAAATCTCCGAGTTAGGAGTAATCTTCTTATTGTTCATTATTGGTTTGGAATTTTCGATAGAGAAATTCTCGTCAATAAAACATTATGCAATAGTTGGAGGATTGTTGCAGGTAGTAATCACAACCCTTCTTGTGATGCTATTGTCATTATGTGCAATGCCATTAAATAGGGCAATATTTTTAGGATTTTTAGTGTGTTTCAGCAGTACTGCTATAGTAATGAAATTAATACAGAAAAAACAGTTAACCCATACTCTTCAAGGAAGAGTTACATTGGGTATTTTAATATTTCAGGATATCGCAGTAATATTGGTATTATTATTAACGCCGCTGCTTGGTGGTGAATCAATAAATCTTGCATTATTACCACAAATATTGACCAAACTGGTTGCATTAGTGCTTATAATATTGGTGGTAGGATTATTTATAGTTCCAAGAGCACTTAAAGAAGCTGCAAAGACCAAAAATAGGGATTTATTCATGCTTCTTGTACTGTTTATATGTTTAGGTACGACATTCGGAACCTCTGCTATAGGCATATCTCCGGAATTAGGCGCATTTATTGCTGGTTTAATAATCTCCAATACCGATTATGCTCATCAAACATTGGGTTACATCCAACCGTTCCAGGATGTATTCATGAGCATATTCCTAATATCAATTGGTTTGATGATTGATGTAAACTATTTCATTCAAAATATCCTATTAATCGTAGCATTCAGTATTGTTGTATTACTTCTTAAGTTCGTTGCCACATTAATAACTGGTGAAGTGCTGAAGATACCTATACGTACTACAATAGCCATCTCAATATTACTATCACAGATTGGGGAATTTTCATTTGTACTTGCAGGTGTTGGAATAACCCATGGATTATTGACTAATGAGTTATTTACAATGTTTTTAGCCGTGAGTATTATTACCATGTCATCAACGCCATTCCTACAAAATATAACGCCACGTATCGTGGATCTGTTTAAGAGAATACCTTACTTCCAGGTTGATGAAGAGTTGTCTATGATTAAAGAGGAGGAAGTACAATCACAAATATTGGAAAATCATGTTATAATAGTAGGATTTGGAGTTAACGGAAAGAATCTTTCAAGGGCATGTTACCATTACCATATACCATATGTAATTGTGGACTTAAATCCGTTGATTGTGGAAAAGGAAAAAGCGTTGGGTCTACCAATAATATATGGTAACGCATCAAACGAGTCCGTGCTCAAGGAATTAAAGATTAATGATGCAAATTGTATAATAATAGCCACTTCAAATTATGAAAGCACATTAACGACTATCGATGCAGCTAGAAGATTAAATCCGGATATTCATATTATCGTAAGAACAAGATATCTTAAAAATGTGGATGAGGTCTACGCTGCGGGGGCTGATGTTGTAATTCCTGAAGAGTTTGAAACAAGTATTGTAATATTTACAAAACTAATGGACTACTATAACAAGGATGTTGATGAAATAACCGATACGATTGATACGCTCAGGTCGGATAATTACTACGAATTCAGATCAGTGGCTCCTGATGAATTAACCACTAAATTAAATGAAAATTTAACCGATTTGATGGTAGAGTCGTTATATGTAAAAGACAAAAAACAATTGGATGAATACGAATTTAAAAAACATGACTTAACAGTAACGGCAATAATTAGAGATAATAAGACAATTTTGGGAATCAGTCCTAAATTTGAACTAATCGAAGATGATTTAATATTATTTACAGGTAGTCAGGAGAATATTGAATTTTTCTTAAAGGATTACTACAACGTTGACGGTGGAATTTAAAATACTTTCTATTTTATTTTTTTGAACTTTAAAAGGGGCAGTTTTGATGGGTAAAAATACTAAACAAGTTTCAATAAGTGTCGATAAGGAAGTTTGGGACGATTTTATCAATAAGATTGAGGTCGTAGAAGGAAAAACGTATGGTAAGATAGGTCCCACTCTAACCGATTTGATAACGCAATATTATTTGTCTGATTCAAAAGGTAACTTCGATACAAAAAAAATACAAGAGTTAAATGATGAATTATCAAGTAAATCAGCTCATATTGACAATCTTTTAGCAGAAAATAAGGAGTTAACTAAGGAAAACTCAACACTTTCCAAAGATATCAAACATCTTGGAGATAATATTCAAGATCTGGATGAAAAATACGATGACTTGATGGGCAAGTATGAAACATCTCTGGAAGATAATGAAAAATATAATGAATTATTAAGTAACTTAGAGGATAAAGTACTGGAATTATCAAGGGAAAATCAAAAATTAAATGAAAGCCTCCTTATTAAAACAAATGAATACAAAGAAATCTACATGAAAGCTACTGAAAATGAAGAAAAGTTAAAAACATCTCTTTTAAAATATAAAAATCAGATTAAGAAACTTAGAAAAAATAACAATATTCTAATAAAACGATTCAGATACTCTAAAAATAAGAATAATCACTCCAATAATCGTTCCAAGGTCTATCCTGATGAGAAAGAACATTCTGAAAATATCAACAGTATACGAAATCAACAATTACAAAATCAGTACATGGAATACATGAAGCAATTTGAGAATATAAAAAGAAGATGAGGGCAGTTAATTGGACATGTCCCTCTAAAAAAGTATAAATAACGTTTTATCCTAATCCGCATGAAAGATTCATATCCTCTTCACGTAGCGTTTCACCCGAATAGATATTCTCTTCTGTTACTATTTTTATAAGATTATGAATCTCATCCGAATAAGCTACCTTAAAGCCTACGGCTCCTCCGGCATTATCTATTTCAATGTTGTTGATGTTCCAATTATTTTCTTCCCTACCATTGTTCATTATATACCAAATGCTGTTTTTGAGAATGATGTATAAGTGACCTCCGCCATAGTAACTGTTGTCTCTAAAACTATTGGCAGGATCATATACAATATCTGCAAATTTAAGCAAAATATTTAATTTTTGTGGAGGTCTTGGTGCACTGAAGAATATCTCCTCAAGTTTAAGTTGGGCTTCCTCTTTCATCTTCCTGTTTTCATCGTAATATTTTCTTTTTTCTTTTTGTTCTTTTTCTCTTTTTGCTAGAGTTTCAGTGATGTTAAGTGCCTCTTCAACTTTTGGTGCGTTTTCATAAGTGCACATCCAACCTCTTGGGTTACCGCTGACTTTCATGATGTCCGGAAAATCTACGGGAGCAAAGTTTTTCATGTATTTTTTTGCCTTTTCTAATTCTTCTTCAGGTATTTGCTTATTCAGTCCGTATAATTTTCCATATTTTTCTTCATCGGTACACTTAACAATTAACTTTAAATCTTCGTTATCATTAGTCATAAATTTACTTCCAAATATTATATATAATTATTTTTAAAAAGATATTTATAATGATTATTGTTAGGGGATTCTATGAATATCAAATACACTTCAATCAAGGTTAAGGATATAAGCAAATCACGGGATTTTTATTGTAAAATAATGGGTTTGGACATTGTAGATGAGTATTACTCCGATAATATTTCTGTTGTGATGTTAAGTGATGGAAATATGAATCTTGAGTTAATTGAGGATTCATCCGGAGAATATGGATTGAATAATATAGGATTTACGGTAAATGACATTGATGAAATAGTGGAAAGATTCAAAAAATATGGTATTTCATATAAAGAGAATTTACTGGGTAAGGATAATTGTATCATTTCATTGACTGATTGTGATGGTGTTGATGTTAACGTCATCAATAAATAATCATTTGACCGGTAATTTTTTTAATAAAAAAAGGTTATGTTGGGGTTATATTAGTAATGGTGTTGATTTTAATGCTGTTATTATTAATTCAGTCTCAAGGGAGTCTAAATATCCTGTTATGAGTTCTGATATTATATATAATACTAGAAGTAATATTATAATTTCAACAGCAGTAATAACTGATTTTTGAGTAGTTTCATCCATGTTATCGCCTCGTTATATTTTTTTTTTATAATATTTTTTTAATAGAAATCCTCTAAAAGTTATACTTTTAGACGCACCTAAATTTCTATATATTAATATGTTTTCCTAAGTATATATAATTTGTCTGTTATTATTTTATTAATTGATGAAGTATTTTTTTCATAGTTCTTATTTTTTTTACGGGGGTATGTTTTATTTAAAATCATCATTTTAATTAATTTTTAGGTATGCCTAAATTTATATATTTAATACAACATACCTATTACTATAATCAAAACGGAGGAAAAAAATATGAAAGAAAAAGTTGATT
>MVJJ01000008.1:3567-8303 GCA_003266145.1 Methanosphaera sp. SHI613 | reverse complement strand
TTATAAATTATTATGAATTTTATTGGATATTATGATAAATCATGATAAATAATAGACATAAAAAAGAAAACAACATACAACTACTATTTAATTATATGTCATATACAAAAATATCATATTGAATAATAAATTACCTTTTAAAAAGGATATTTTCAGGATGGATAAATTTCCATGGTTTTGCTATTGATGGGCATGTCTATAAATTTCACTTCAAAAAGTCTCAAAAACCTATTGAAGATAATCATTATGACTATTTTATAAATGATATTTGGGACTTCTAAAATGAAACAAGGTAATGTAGAAAGTTTACACTAAAAAAATTATAAATTATCTACATTACTATTGTGTACTAATATTAATTAAAATCTACCATCCACGATTTTTTTTATGAGTCCTCATTTTTTATTATAAATGTAAAATTTATTAATAAGTTAATATATAATTATTAATGTGTTAATTTTTTTGATATAATGAAATTTAAATTGATTTATACATTTAACAACAAATTAACTATTTTAACAAGTAATTAATCGATAAAAGGAAAAAAATAGGAGGCTAATATTTATTAATTACAAAAAAATAATCTTGTTTTTATTTGTTATTCTTTCTTGTATTAGTGTAGTATGTGCAGTGGATGTCACTGGATCAAATGATAATGATGTCTGTACTACTGCAAGTGCAAATTACGATAATAATATAAAACAGGATATGGATAAATATATTAATAATAGGGAAGTTATTCCTGATAATAATTTTGAGGATGGATTTGAAAATTCTGAAATAATAGAACTAACTGATACTACTATTGACGAGGAGGAGGAATTTGTCGAAGATGATAAATCCACAGATTCCATTAGACTTAACTCCCCTAATAACAGGGGAGGTGGAGATACTGGTGCTATTGTAAGTAACACCACCACGGCTTTAAGTGTAAAGGTAGTTCTAAGCAAACTCACATCCACCACATATAATACTACTTTTAGTGGTGTGAACAACTGTACTGTTTATTATACTTTAAATGGTGTTAATCCAACAACTAGTAGCACAAAATACACAAAGGCATTTGTTTATGATACTAGTAAGACTTTGAAGTATTTTGCCGTTAAAGCAAACGGTGAATGTGGCGTCGTACTATCAATGAAGCTTAGTGAAGGTTCAACACCATACATAGTATATAAAACACCAATTGCTAACAAAAAGCAGCAGGTATACATTTCATACACATTGCCTACAACCAGCATATACTATACAACCGATGGCAGCACGCCAACAACCAGCAGCACCAAGTATTCTGCACCAATAGAAATAAACAACAATACAAATCTTAGATTCATATCAGTATACGGCTCAATAACCAGCAACGTCTATAGTTATAGGATGAATGCGGTTAAACCTGTGGTTACAATTAAAAACATTACTGATGTACGTGACAACTACCAGAACATAACGGTAAAAATAAATAAGGCAGGTACAATCTACTATACACGAAACGGATCAATACCAAATACAAACAGTAACACATGGACTAACAACACCAAGGTAATGATATCCATAAAAACACAGGTAAGAGCAATATTAGTGGATAATGAAGGATTCACATCCGATTTAGTAGTATACCAACCAAAAAAAGTAATTACACCACCAATAACAGCAATAAGACCACTGACAACACTGGAAAACAACAAACAAAGAATACAATTCAGTACCAACAAACTAAACTGCACAGTATACTATACAACAGATGGTACAAATCCAAAAAATAGCACTACAGTAAAAACTGCTAAAAACAATGATAAAATATATCTAAATAAAAACACGCGACTAAAATACTATACAAAGGATGATATTCAGCTTTACGAATCAAAAGTATTCAATTTCACACCTGTACAGCACCCGGACGAGCGACCATCAATCACAATCATGAATGCTAGTAACATCTGGAGCAATGGACAGCAGAAAATAATCATACAATCCAATCAGCCGGGAAAATTCAACATAACAAAATACAACCAGACACAAGCACCAACAGAAACACTAAACAACTACGGAAGCTACACAACAGATACCAATACTAAAATAGAAATATACACACAATATAATGACAAATACTCCAAGACAATCGAGTACAATCCAATAAATGGGTCTAAAACTATTATGAATTATCAATATGTTGTACGATTCTTAAATGTATCCCAATATGAAGAAATCTCTTTTACTTCTGTATCAGAGAAAACATATACATATCATATGTATAATCCTAATTTGAATAATTATGTATTTTTTAGTTTTAAAAATGAAACTGTATCACATAGTGATTTGAACATAGTTAATCAAGAAGGTATAGTTATACATAAATCAGATACTCTTGACATAACATTTTATGAAAAAGTATATGGTGAAATGGATTATGTTAATTTAGTATACAAATCATTGGTAAGAAAATATGAAAGAATATATTTATACTCAAATTATACCTTACAGTGTTTTATTGATTTAAAGAAAAAACTATGTTCTAACGGGTCTATAGAAACTACATTTAAAACTAATTCAAATATAATTATTAAAAATGAAACATTGACTTTTAAACCTAGAGATGTCGATGGATGTGGACAATATGATATACTACAAACATTTTTAATTACAAATGAAATAATAACAATATCCACATTAAACCAATCAATATCAAATATAGAGGAGTTATATGAGAATTTATCAATTTCAATAATTACTCCACAATATAGAACAATTCTAGAAGCAATGACCACTATAACATTAACTCATAAAAATGCTGAGTATATATCTAAAAAATTAAATTCAACATGTATCTTGACAAATGAAGTTTTATGCATGGCAGGAATTGAAAATGATAGAATGAATTACATTCATTTTACAGATCCATTATTAGGCATGAGTATAGATGATACTTCAAATTTAAAATTATTTAATATGGAATTATCATTACATAGTTATGAACATGCAAAATTCAGCTTGGATAATATAAGATATAATTGTGCTTCAACTGCAATAGAGGAATTATTTGGAATACTGAATATAGATTCAAATATCAAATATTCATTTAATAATATAACAAAAATTATTTCTATAATTTCTAATAGAACTAACAATATATCCATTACATATGATCTTAATCACTCAATTATTTGGTCGGTCATGTTAGTTAATGGTTTTGAATATATTGGATCAATTACAGATAAAATGGATGATTCAGAAAATTATAGAAACTATGGAAAAAATATGCTAAAATCAACGGTATATGTATGCTTTGAAGATGGATTGTGTTTTGGTTATACAGATAAAACAAAAAATCTATTGGGATATGATATTGATAGTTCTGAAGCTATCATTGAAGATGAAATGGGAAGTTTAGCCATTGATGGAAGTCGAGGACTATTTGGTAGTAGTATAATTGATGGAGATGCTGGAGTAATTACAGGATGTATTATGTTTATTGTTGGAACAGGATTAATTATTGATGCTAATGGTTGGTTAGCAGATACAACAAATATTACACGATTATTTAATACAGTTCTTAGTTTAACTTTATCTTATTTACCACAAACTGCCATTTCAAAACATGTTATTAATTCATTTAAATTAGCAAAAGCCACAAAAGTTTTAGATAAACCCGGAAAAATAGAATATGCTACTAAAGTTATGATAAATATTTACGATAAACTTCAAGAAGAACTGTTAACTTTTGTTGAAAATCAGATTAAAACACAAGAAGCGAGAGAATATATACTGCCATATATAAATGGATCAAGAAATATAATGGAATGGTTTTAATGATGAATATATTATTACTATGGATTGTAATGATTATAACTGAGACTATCTTATTTAGCACAATATACCATTTAATAAGTAGCGAATATTTTGTTAAAAAAACAAATATTCATATCTTTTTAAAACAAGGAAAAACAAAAGACAATGATTATCTAACACTTTTGCTTTCATTGTTTACACCATTAATGTTAGTTAGTTCAGGTATGTTTATACAATTATTTATAGGAGAAAACCACCTGTCAACTGCATCATTTATGTTTGGAATTTATTATATATACTTTTTAATTGGAATAATATATAGAATAAGATTCTTTAAATACATTGATGAAAAAAAGGATAATCAGTATATGTTTAGATATCCATATATCTGTTCATACTTAAATCTAATATATAATCTTATAAATGTTATGTTGATGATTTTCTATTTCGTATTAAAGATTCCCTACTCCGAATATTGTTGGATTTTTTGGCTAATTTATATACATCTGGTAATCATTTTTCCTGATTACGTTAATAAATATCTACCAAAAGATATTCATGCTAAAGACGGTTTTAATTATTATCTGCAAATAACATCATTTCCAGGAAGCATTATTATCATTATAATACTGCTTTTTGCAAATCAAAGTCCACTATTATAGAGTGTTGGCATAAATTCTCTTTTTTCTATTTTTTTGTGCGACAAGCGATTGGTGCGACGAGCCATCGTCTTTCCCTCATTAAATGTCAGTACAACATCTTTTTCTTTTTTGGGTGTTGTTAACTTAGTTATGTAAGTTATTCTCGCTCGAAACTGCATTCTCTGGTAACGGAGTTTGTGGGTTGCAGGAGAGTTAAATGTCTAATCATACTCCTAATATCCGAGGGGTATGAGGGCTAGAGAAAGACCAATATGATTAACGTTAAGTGAAATCCTATAAGCGTCGTCA
>MVJJ01000008.1:0-3507 GCA_003266145.1 Methanosphaera sp. SHI613 | reverse complement strand
AATTGAAGTGAATTCGTTCATAACCCGTTTAATGCTTTGTCGGTGTAATGGGATAATCTAATTTGGTCGTAATCTGACGGAAGATGAACTCGGTAAGCCCAGCTTGTGCCCAGAAGTTATAACTGGTCATGTGATAAGGTAATAGCTGGTTGGCTACTGCGTGAGTGGATGCTGATAATCCATGCTGGGTAAAGGATGTTAAGAAAGCTAATGACCTCTTCGTCGAAAGACAATAAGAAACAAAACACATCTTCTGTGTGCTGAGGGTATAATTATGAGGTATATGCTGACTTTAACAGGTGTATCCGACGAAATAAATTGAGTAAAACAATTCTGAGGTGTTAAATCTAATGAATATGTTAGATGGGAATATAAATTATGTAGAAAAGGGCAAGAGTCTTACAATTCAAGCTTTCACTGATTTATATGAGTCTGATTTTGATTCTATGTGGAAATCTATTCCATGGGATAAAATCACTAGGCACATCTTTGATTTGCAAGAAAGGATATTTCGTGTTGTAAAAGAAGATGGGGATTATAGACGTGCCAGAACATTAGAAAATCTTTTATTGAAGAGTGATTCTGTTCTTCTTTATTCCATAAGGAAAGTCACTCAGATTAATAAAGGTAAACGTACTGCTGGTGTAGATGGTATGATTGTATCATCTGACGCTATGCGTATGGCACTGTTCTATAAACTTCGTAGTATAAATGTTAATAGATTCAGAGTTACGCCTGTTAGGCGTACATTTATTCCCAAGAAAAACGGTAAACAACGACCATTGGGTATTCCTACCATTCGGGATAGGATTATGCAGATGGTTGTTCGTACTGTCCTTGAGCCTCGATGTGAAGCTGTGTTTGAACCATGTAGTTATGGTTTCAGACCACTTCGTAGTGCGGGCCATGCTATAGCTCGTATTTATGCGGCAACTAATCGTATGGGTCGACCATGGATTTTCGAAGGCGATTTTAAATCATGTTTCGATACTCTGAGTCATGAATGGATTATTAAACAGTTGGGAAACTTTCCAGCCAAACATATCATTCGTTCATGGCTTGAAGCAGGATATTTACACAACAATATGTTTCATCAAACTATGAAAGGTACGCCTCAAGGTGGTATTATCTCACCTTTATTGGCTAATCTTGCGTTGCATGGAATGGAGGAAGCATTGGGTATAACATATCGTAGCTATAAAAATGCATTTGGTACTACGTTCTATACTAATAATTCTAAATATGTTGTTGTCCGTTATGCTGATGATTTTGTTGTACTCTGTAGAACAAAGAAAGATGCATATGCTGTATATGATAAATTAAAGAATTATTTACTAGAACGTGGTTTAACACTTGCAGAGGATAAAACATTGGTAACTCATATTCGAGACGGATTTGACTTTCTTGGATTTAATATAAGATGTTTTAAGAAAGAAACAGGTGATAAAGTATTAACACAGCCTAGTAAAGATTCATTTAAGAAGTTATGTTCTAAAGTAAAGGATATTTATGATAAATATCGTGGAAATGTGCCATTACTTATCGAAAAGTGGAATAATCTACTTATGGGTACTGCTATGTACTGGAGGCAATCTGCTTCTAAGCGTACATTTAACAAAGTTGATTCTTATATGTGGAAATTAGCAATCCATGCTCTTAGGAGGATGCATAGTAATAAATCTTATAAATGGATTTTGAAGAAATACTTTAAATCAGATGTAAGGGGTATAAGTAAGAATAAGTATATTCTTACTGATCCTTCTGATAAATCGTTACAACTTATGAAAATGAGTTGGGTTCATGTGCTTTATGCTAGGATGATTAAACATGATTGTTCGCCCTATGATAGGAATTACTTTAGTTACATAGAAAATAAAATAGGTAGAACTGCTTATAACTGCTTATATGGCTGAGTTAATGGAATTTAACTATGTATTATACTTCTTTTACATGAAACTTATATGCTTGAGCCGTATGTCTGTGCGATAAGCCATTGTCTTCTCCTTTTTTTTTATTATCAGTACAATGCTAATATACGTTAGTATTGTTGACCTAGTTGTGTAGGTTATTCTTGCTCGAAACTGCATCAACTGGTAACGGATGGTGTGGGTTGCATGAGAGTTAAGTGTCTAATCATATTCCCTAATATCCAAGGGGTATGAGGGCTAAAGAAAGACTGCTATGACTAATATTATGAACTTCCAAAAGTGTCGTAAGGCTCAGTAATAGGAAATGGATATTGATTACCTATTGTATTATAAACAAAGGTTGTACATGGTCGGCATACATGTATCTGTACACAACCCATTTTATTGTTTATCGGTGCAGAGGGAGAGTCTAAGGTGGTCGTATCTGAGGGAAGATAAACTTATTAAGCCCTACTTTGACCAGAACATTTTTTTCTGGTGGACTACGGTGTGAACTGGTGTTCATAAACTCTGTAGGGTAAAGGATGTTAAGGAAGCTAATGACCTCGTGTCGTTAAGACAATAGGAAAACAAAAAGGATTATAACTATGAGGTATATGCTGACTTTAACAGGTGAAAAGACGAATTATATTTAGTTTAATTGAAATTTATGAGGTGTTAATAAATTTATGTTTATTTGGAATAAGGATTATGCTGAAATAAGTCAAGACCTATCGGTTAAGGCTTTCGTTGATGCTTATGAGCATGAACTAGAATCTCAATGGAAATCTATTTCATGGGATTCAGTTACTAAACACATCTTTGATTTACAAGAGCAAATATTTCGTGTTATAAGAGATAAAGGCGATTATAGAAGGGCTAGAACCTTGGAAAACTTGGTCTTGAAGAGTAAATCTACTCTTTTGTTTTCTATTAAGAAAATTACTGAGATTAATAAGGGTCGTAATACGCCTGGCGTGGATGGTATGCTCATACAATCTGATGCTATGCGTATGGCTTTATTCTATAAGCTTTATAGTCAAAATGTTAATGATTTTAAAGCAAGTCCTGTAAGACGTACTTTTATTCCAAAGAAGAATGGCAAAAAGAGACCATTGGGTATTCCTACTATTATTGATAGGATTATTCAGACTGTGGTTCATACTGCTTTAGAACCTCGTTGTGAAGCAATATTTGAGCCATGTAGTTATGGTTTTCGTCATTTACGTGGTGCAGGACATGCTATTGCACGTATTCACTCTGCTGTTCGTAAAATGGGTCGTCCATGGATTTTCGAGGGTGATTTTAAATCTTGTTTTGATACTCTTAGTCATGAATGGATATTAGAGCAATTGGGAAATTTTCCTGCTAAAAAGGTTATAACTTCTTGGTTAAAGTCTGGATATCTTTACAATAATATGTTTAGACGGACTATAACTGGAACACCACAAGGCGGAATTATATCTCCATTGTTAGCTAATATTGCATTACATGGAATGGAAGAAGCTTTAAATGTTAAATATCAAAAGATAAATAACAGAAATAGCTTCTATTATAGGAATGTTTCAAAATACTTAGTTGTTAGGTATGCGGATGATTT
>MVJJ01000129.1 GCA_003266145.1 Methanosphaera sp. SHI613 | reverse complement strand
TATCCATACTAGTCTCACTTACAGCTTCACTTACCGAACTAGAATCAGTAGTATCATCCATACCGGCATCATCAACGCCAGCAGCACAAACTACCCCCAATCCAATAAATAAAACCAAAGCAAAAACTAAAAACTTATTATAGCTATTCATCAAAATCATTTCTTAAATTTTAATAATAAAATGATAAACAAAATAAGACATTACAAAACAAATCAATCAAAAATATAAACCCCCATCAACAATCCATAAATAAAGAAAAATTGATAAAAAACTTAAAAAACGATTGATTATTGTCCTATTAAAGTTTACCACCAATATTATATGAAACAAACAACTAATAAAGCTATGCCCCCCCCCTAATGAAATAAAAACCGTGAAAATAAGTAAAATTATAAAAAAGAAAGAAAAAATCATTAAATAAAAAAATACAGAAGAAAAAATCACAATATAAAAAAAGAATACCTATAAAGAGAAAATACAACAATCCCCATTTCAAAGTCTTGTTAAAATAATTATAATAACCTTATGTGTTATACTTTTATAGTTTATACTATATTTTGTTTAGAATATATGGTTATGTGATATACAATTTATTCAAAAAATTTATTCATTGTTGATTCAGAGTTGGTTTAAAGGATGATAGTTATGTTCCCATTTTTTTTTAAGAGTTAATAAAAATAGTTTTGAAAGTTAATGTTATTTTTTTAAAAGAAGAGAATAAGGAGATATAGGCTCCTTATCTGTTCTGTTTACGAATCTTATTTTCCTAAAGCTGCTTCGATTTGAGCTAGGATTTGTTCGTTCTTGAAGTGTGCTTGGTCTAATGCACCGGTTGGACATGCTGCTACACATGTTCCACATCCTTTACATAAAGCTACGTTGATTGAGGATTTACCATCTTCAATTGAAATAGCTCCGAATGGACATAGTTCAACACAGATTTCACATCCACCACAGTTTTCTTCATTTACTTCAGCGATGATAGGTTCAATTTCTACTTCTCCTTGAATCATAGGAATTGCTGCTCTTGCTGCTGCACCTGAAGCTTGTGATACTGTGTCAGGAATATCTTTAGGACCTTGTGCTACACCTGCTAAGTAGATACCGTCGGTCATTGTGTCGACAGGTCTGAGTTTAGGGTGAGCTTCCATAAAGAATCCGTCTGCGGATTTGGATAATCCTAGTGTTTGTCTGAGTTGTTCTTGTCCTTCAGGAGGTACAAGACCTACGGATAATACTACTAAGTCATAAGTAAATGCGGTTGCTTTACCGAGTAAGGTATCTTCTGCACGTACTGTAATGGTCTTATCTTCATTTTCGATAAGTTGTGCTGCTTTACCTCTGATAAATTTGATTCCGTATTTTTCTTGTGATAATCTGTAGAATTCTTCGTAACCTTTACCGAATGCACGAATATCGATGTAGTAGATTGTTACTTCGGTGTCAGGTTCGTGGTCTACACATAATTGTGCGTTTTTCATAGCGTACATACAACATACTCTGGAACAGTATGGGTTTCCAACTTTTTCGTCACGGGAACCTACACATTGGATGAATGCTACTTTTTTAGGTGTTTCACCGGATGATGGTTGGATTACGTGACCTTGTGTTGGTCCAGATGCGTTTATGTATCTTTCGATTTGTAAACCAGTGATTACGTTTTCAGCTTGATCGAAGATGTATTCTTCTTTTTCTGTTGGGTCGAATGTGTCGTAACCTGTTGCTACTACAATTGTACCAACTTCTAATTCTACAAGTTCTGGTTCTTGATCGTGGTTAATACAACCTTTTTCACAAGCTTTATCACATAAGTGACAGTTAATACAGTAGTCTTTGTCGATTGTTGCTACAAGAGGTACTGCTTGTGGGAATGGAATGTAAGCTGCTTTTACCATACCGGTTCCTTCATCGAAGTAGTTTGGTATTTCAATTGGACAAGCTTCTTGACATAATCCACAACCTGTACAGGTAGCTTCGTCAACGTATCTTGCTTTTTTCTCTACTGTTACTGTGAAGTTTCCGATGTATCCGTCTACATCTTTTACTTCTGAGTAGGATAATAATTCGATGTTTTCGTGTTTACCTGCGTCTACCATTTTAGGTGCGAGGATACACATTGAACAGTCGAGTGTTGGGAATGTTTTATCTAATTGTCCCATTCTTCCACTGATGGTTGGTCTTCTTTCGATGAGGTATGTTTTGAATCCCATGTCACCGAGGTCAAGTGCTGTTTGAATACCTGCTACTCCACCACCGATAACCATTGCAGTGTCTTTTACGCCTACTTTTTCAGCGGTTAATGCGTTGAGTAATCTGGTTTTTGCACAACCCATTCTTACTAAATCTTTAGCTTTTTCGGTTGCTCCTTCAGGGTCGTCTCCGTGTACCCATGAGTCTTGTTCTCTTAAGTTTACGAAGTCGAATAAGTATTCGTTTAAACCTGCTTCTTTAACAGCTCTTCTGAATGTAGGTTCGTGTAAACGAGGACTACATGCTGCTACTACTACTCTGTTTAAGTTTAATTCTTTAATATCGTCTTGTATGAGTTTTTGTCCTGGGTCTGAACACATGTATTTGTATTCACGAGCTACTACTACATCAGGAAGTGTTTCAGCGTATTCTTTTACAGCTACACAGTCTACTACTCCACCAATGTTTACTCCACAGTGACAAACGTATACTCCCATACGTATTTCTTCATTTTCTGCCAAGTTAAATCACCTATTTAATAAAGATTAATATCTTTTAAAATTTTAAGTTTAAAAAGTTTTAGTTAATTAGTTAAAAATTTAACAATTATATCCTATAATGTAAGGTTACTCAATTATCATATATAAAGTTTATTATTGTTCGTATAAAAACAAATTATATTGTTTGTATAATATCAAAATATATTGTCCTAATGTTATCAAATCATACTCTGAAAATAAAATAAAGAATCACCCAACAACTCCGAAAAAAAATAAAAAAATAGAAATAATCATTGTACCGTTAGCGTTATTTGAGTTCTTGTACCTATATAAGCATTTCTAGTACCTGTAACTACCTCTATCGTGTGGTTACCCTTCTTAAGGTCAATCGGTACTCTGAATTTTATGTCAACACTGCCGTTTACGATAGCGTATACCTGAAGCTTTCCGTTTTCGTTCAAGTAGCTTACCCCATCTATTTTAATTATGGCCGTTGACGCCCCACATACGCTGTGATTGTACTCATCAAGCAGTCCTCCCTTGATAGTGGCAGTTTTGTTCTGTTTGGCAGTAATGTTGGTCAGATTAAAGTGTGCCTGTGTTTTGTTAAGCGAGAAGTATGTCTTGTTTTCAAGCCTTGTATATGTAAGCTGAGAGTATACTGCCGAGAGCTTGTTTGGCTTTGCACTCCAACCGTCAGGTATCGTAAAGTCATATGTTGCAACCCCGTTTTTAAGATATGCCCTTACGGTATTGTTCTTGGCATCCTTAACTGTAACGCCGTTTATCTTAAATATTACAAATCCAGTGTTAACTGCAATGGAGTCCCACTTGACTGTTGCTATAAATTTTATCTTCTGATCCATCTTAACCGTGGACTGATTAGTCGTGACAACTATCGTCGCCTTATTTGTCACGTTGAAATACTTAAGCATTCTGGACTCTTCATACTTATCCGTACCAGTATATACTACCTCTATTGAGGGAGTTGATGTTTTGGTATTGTTTGCAATTATGTAATTATATGTGATTTTACCATTCTTTACATTTACCTTTACCGTTTGTGAATTATTGTCCTTTATGGTAAGTCCATTGTATTTGAATATGACGTATCCCTCATTTATGGGCTTGGAGTTTTTATCGAGAATATTGGCATTTACCGTCAGTACCCGTCCTGCAGTAACGTTCTTGATGTCATTTATTGTCACGTATGATGTGAAGTTGGAGTTGTATTTGAAGCTGATTGTCGTGTTAAGGTAATGCTTATCCTGTGATACGTAGTTTATGGTCATGTTATTGTTTGATTTGTAGACGTTTTTTGTAAGTACCGAAATCTTTGACTGTCCATTCGATACACTTGCATTGTTATTGAATCGACCATTTGAATATAACATGATTGACCCATTATATACCGTTGAGTTATAGATGTCCCTTAGCCTTATTTGAACGATGATTGTATTATTTGATATGGAGGTCTTTATGGTATTGTTTAATCTGTTGTTGAGGTAGGTGTTTCTTGAAATATTATAGTTTTTATTGCTGCTGTATATAAGCATGTCCCTATAGTTATCGGTATTGTTGTTGAAGTAGGAGTTTGTGATGTTTATGCGGCCATAGTTTTCTATGACAAATGACTTGTCACCATCAACATAATTGCTTGAGAGGTTATTTCTTACAAAGGAAACGTTTCCCCTATTATATAATACGGCAGCACTCTTGGCTGTGTTTGAATTGAATGTATTGTTATATATATTCATATATGCATTGTTGTCAATAACTGCTGTTCCACCATTTTTTCCATCATTTTCAAAGAAGGCATCATCAGTTGCGTGATTGTTGCCTATAATATTACCTTCAAATGTGATATTTGCATAATTTGACAATACAGCCCCAATACTTGCCCTGTTGGATGTGAATGTATTTTTAGTACAGTTGATAAAGCCGTATACTTCATTTGTATTCTTATCTATGAAAACTTCATTATATATGCATCCGGCAAGTGTTGCCTCATTATCCCTTAAAACATTAGACGTGAATGATACATTACCGTTATTGTACAATACACCACCGATTGATGCCCTATTGGAATAGAATCTGTTACCTTTCAAGGTAATAATTCCATGATTTGATATGACACCACCATAAGTGGAGGTACAATTGGAAAAAAGGTTGTTTTCAATTACCGCCACGGAGTATATGTGTGATATTATACTTCCGAAATCCGTTGCAGAATTATTTAAGCTATTTGATTTCAGGTAGAGATATCCATAATTGTCAACAAGTGAAGCACTGCTTGAGGCTATGTTTGATATAGTTGAATCTGTAATATATGCTGCCCCATAGTTTGTTAGCATTCCCCTTGCATTGGGATAGGTTATGATGAATTCCTCAGTATCCTTAATGGTGTTTTTTACTATACAATCCTGCATATAAAGGGTAGCTCTATTGAATATCAATCCGCCTTCCCTGATGGAGCAATCAGTGAAGTTACAGTTGTTTAATGTTAATGTACCATTGTTTGAAAATGTGGACTGACCTTTATAGTTGGTATTTGTTATCGTCAGATTGTTTAGCGTGACTGTCTTAGCGTAGGATATGTTCATGAATACCTTCTTGTTTTTGGCATCCAATGTATGGCCGTTTCCATTAATTACGATATTTGTTGCATATACGCTATTGTTTATTGCTAGTGGCTTTGTAACATTATATATTTTACTTCCCATAAGGTTTATTTCAATGGATTTCTGGTTTTTGTTGGATGTCAATATGTTGTACATATCATCATAATTGTTAACCGAGTACGTTGCCTGTTTTACATTCTTTGATTTATCGCCTGATATAACATTGTTTTCAACGGAATATACATCAACGTTTGAATTATCATCTGCTGATTGAATTACGTTAGTTTCTTGATTGGATGATTGTACGTAATTGTCTTCCATGACATTTTGGGTCGTGTTGCTTTCTGCTGCAACGACACTGCCTGCAAATAGGAACAATAGAAGTACGAGAAACATTATTTTGCTTTTTGAAATTATGTTAAAAAACCCCCATAAATAATTAAAATCATATTTACC
>MVJJ01000077.1:10152-33347 GCA_003266145.1 Methanosphaera sp. SHI613 | reverse complement strand
CGATAAGAATAAATTAATCGAAGCGGGTTTTGAAGAGCATGCATCCTTTGTTATTCCAGCAATAGAAAATGTAATCAAACGTTCAATCAAAGACAACGATTCGATTGTAATAGAGGGAGTACATCTAATTCCCGGCCTAATCGATGTGGAACAATTCGCAGATGATGCAAATGTAGCATTTTTTATATTGACAATAGATCGTGAGGAACATCAAAAACGTTTTATTAAAAGAGCAATTGAAATTAAACGTGGCGGAAAACAATTGGATTACTTTGAAGAAAACAGGGTAATAAACGATGACTTAATCAAAAAAGCCAATAAGTTAAATGTTCCGGTTATAAATAATTCTGACATGAATAAGGCAGTAACTAAAATAATGCAATATATCAATGAAGTCCATAAGGAAGTATTCCTAAAGCATACAGTAGAACAAATAGACCTTGAACGGAAAATAATTACCAAATATGGTGGAAGGATTACAGACATATCTTATTATATACCAGAATTTAAAGAACCATTGAAAAGAACGATATCAAATTATGATGATGATGAAAATACAAAGAAATTTTTATATCAAATTCATAATGACCCTAAGGATAAGCAATCCTTAGAAACATTGTATAATTTATCCAATAATGTCCATAGTCATACTATATGTGCACCGGATGAGGATAAATTAAATAAAATCATAAATGAACTAAAAGAGAACGGTTTGTTGTATGATGAAAAGTTATTGAGAAGTTATGGGGAGTAAAACAATGTTTGATGAAGAAAATCTTAAACAACCGGATGTAATGTTATCGGATTGTCCGGTATGTCACTCTAAAAATACATTGGAAGTTAAGAACATAACCGAAAACATACCTTATTTCGGTGATATCCTTGAAACTTCAGTTTATTGTACAAATTGTGGATATCAGGAATCCGACAATATCTCATTAGAACAAAACGAACCTTCACGTTATACGCTAAAAATAAACAGTGATAAGTTAAGTTCACGTGTTGCAAAAAGTCAAACTGCTACGATAACAATACCTGAACTAGGATTAAAAGTAGAACCTGGACCAAAATCCCAGGGATACGTATCAAATGTAGAGGGTATTCTTTCAAGGTTTGAACAGGCCGTTGTACGGGCAATTAAACTGGAAGGTGACAATATAGATGCTGATGTTCAGGAAAATGCATTGAATATAATTGAGTTGATTACCAACATAAGGATGGGTGAATTGGAAACATTGATGATATTGGAAGACCCATTCGGAAACAGTGTAATCGATGATGATGATGCAAGCTATGAAAAATTAACAGAAGAGGAAGTTTCACTTCTAAAAACAGGTTTTACTACAATAAATCAGGATGATGAGTAAGATGAATGTATTGGAAGCTATGGAAAAAAGATACAGTGTACGTGGATATTTGGATAAGGAAGTTGAAAAAGAAAAATTGGATAAAGTTTTAAAGGCCGCTCAAATAGCGCCTACTGGTGTAAATGCACAGGCTTTTAAAATATATGTCATCGATACCAAAAAACATGAAGAAAAACTACGGGATGTAGCCTCTTGGGATTGGTTTTTTGAAGCGCCATTGATATTGGCTGTTGTTGCAAATTATGATGATGCATGGACAAGAAAGTGGGATGGCAAGAACATAGCGGAAATCGACGCTACGATTGTAATGGATCATATCATTTTAGAGGCAACAGAATTAGGTCTTGGAACATGTTATATAGCAGCATTTCATGAAGAGGTCATGAATGACTTCTTAAAGTTGGATGATAATCAAAGATGTGTTCTTTTGACACCTCTCGGTTATCCTAATGCAGAACCTAGACCTACGACTCGTAAAAAAATAGACGAATTGGTAGAATTCATTTAATTTTTGTTTTAAAAAAAGTATTGAAAGTAGAGAAGCTAAATATTCATCTCTCTTCTTTCTATTTCGAATATGACTATTAAGAAATATCTTAACACATAAGCTACTAATAAAATTGATATTACTATTTCTATAATTAATTCTATTTCCATTAAAGGAGTATTTAATCCGATATCATTGAAATGATTCATTAGCTTAAGCGTTGTCACTGCATTAATCACGACAGGAAATGTATAAGCAGCATATGTCGGATATAACGGATATTTTATATATGATATGAATTTGTATAATATCATGATGTATAAAATTTTCGTAATCATATACATTGATGCGGCAAAGAGTGTGTTTATAGGAGTGACTGAAGATAAGTATCCTACAGCACATAAACTGAATGGTGCACCGTATACTCCAATAATTGGTTTAACTGGTCCTGCTACAGGTATCTTTAAATATCGGTAACATACTACCAGGAATACCAATACAACACATATGAAACTAAAGTAAAATGCTATGCTCCCTAGATATTCCTGATTGAATACCGGCGCGGTAATTGCAATCATTTGAACACCTGCAAATACGACAAAACTTCCTGCAGTATAGTTTTCTAGTTTAAAATGCAGTACAAATTTATATATGTAATTAATCAGGAAGAAAATATGCAGCAGTATTGCAAAAATCCAAATGTAATATGAAATTTCTAATCCGATATATGGTGATATATAATTTGCTATCAGCATCAAAGCCATTGAAAACGTTGCGATGATACTTGCAAGTATTGGATTGTTCAAATCCTCTTTGAAGTATTTTGGATAATAAATTAACTTAAGCACTACCAATGCAGTTAATAAGATTGCTATTATTCCGCATATCTCACGACTGTAACTTATGTAATCATATAATAGGTTACCCATTGCAGTAATACCAAGGATAACTCCTCCAATGGAAATAGGTATTCTTTCTATACTACTTCTCATTTAATCTTACCAAAATAATTATAATATACTATTTGTATATTGAAATTTAAAAAAATTTGTAACTAAGAAAGTGAAAAGGGATTTATTGATAAATTACCATGTCTAATGCTTAGAAAATAATGATTTTAAAAAAATGTGTTAAGGGGTTTAAGTAAATGTCTTAGAATAAATCGTCTTCATCAGAAGTGTCTGGTTTATCGTTAATTTTTAGCGTTGCTTTTACGTCCATACTTAAAGCATCACAATCTGCTTTTATAGCGTCTAAGTGTTTTAGTATTCTGATTTTTTCTTCGTTTATTCTTTCAATATTAGTGTATGGGTATGTTGATTCTTTTAACATTTCATATTCAACGGTTGAATATGGGTATTCGTTTAATTGTTTACATACGTTTGCTAATACTTCACCAAGGAATTTGTTCATTTCAACTTTAACACGTTCTCTGATCATTTTGTCATCGTCTAGGTGTTCTTTCATTAGACGTACAACTTCAGCTTTAGCAAATGGTAATTTTTCATCGTCTTCAGTATATTCTTCACTTTCGAAGTTTTCTTCATCTTCAACATATTCTTCAGTACTTTCTACTTCCATTTCTTCATTAAAGTTTTCTTCGTTATCTACCATATTTTTACCTCGATTATTTTATTGGCGAATCAATTAGTGATATTTTATTGATTATAAGAATATACTATTAATTCATATAATTATTTATGATATTATTAATTAATAAATGTTCGCATATTTTTACTTTTCTAACTCATTATTTTATAGTTTGTAATAGAAGTATATCTTATAATCCATTATAACTTGTATATGCTTAATAGTATTCTTACAAAATTTAATTTTTTTCTCATGACGGATAGATGTATATACTTAATAATTTAAATTTATACAGGTACTCTGATAATTCGATAGATAGCATAAAAAAATAGAGGTGGTTAAAAAAAATTTATAATATATTCAAACTCAAATCCAATGATTTGGTACTGTTAGTAATAAAACCGCTGGAGATAACATCAACCTCCAATTTGGCATAGTCCAATATATTCTCCGGATTAATACCGCCGCTGACTTCAATCAGAACATCATCTCTAAGTCTGCGCTCTTTAAGGGTAGTCAATACTTCTTCTATCTGTGGAGGTGTCATATTGTCCAGCATTACAATATCTGCACCGAACATAGCTGCCCTGACGGCATTATCCAAATCCTCTACTTCAATTTCAATCTTCTTGGTAAAGCTAACCTTGGATTTTGCTATTTCAATGGCATCTATCACACCACCGACAACCTGAATATGATTGTCCTTAATCAAAACGCAATCATCCAATTTAAAACGATGAGTATCTCCACCACCAATTTCTACAGCTTTCTTTTCAAGTTTTTGAAGACCAGGTGTTGTTTTTCTGGTACATGCAACACGGACATTCGGATTTACTTCTTTAACCCTTTGGCAAGTATCATATACGCAAGTGGCAATTCCGCTAAGGTGCATTAAATAATTCAATATGCTACGTTCAACGACAAGAATATCTCTGGCACGACCTTCAAATTCTAGAATGACATCACCTTTACTTATTGAATCTCCATCTAAAAAACTGGAAGAGATATTCAATCCAAAGTTATCAATAATATAATGGGCAACATCCATCCCTGCCAGAATTCCATCTTCTTTAGCTATGATTTCCGCTTGGGCCCACTTTTCATCGCTTACTAAACTGTTGGTGGTGATGTCTTCAAATCCAATATCGTCATAAACATTTTCAATAATCCTATTATCACTAAAAATTGTCAATCGTAACTCCCCTAAAATAATATTATCATATAATATATTTATGAATACAATTAGTAATTATTTGTTATCATTTCCTTGATAAAAAGATATCCAAAAAATGTATTTTGTCGTGATGGGGCCTATTGGATTATAATTTCCTTTTAGTATAATAATAGCAATCATAAGTATAGCGGAAAAAATATTCTTAAAAATTAAATAACTAATGTTATAAAGATATATAATATAGTGTAATATTTTAATTAACTAATAATGTGGGGTTGTATATATTATAGAATTAACATTTTTAGGCACTGCATCAGCAATCCCTACAAGAAAAAGAAACCATACTTCAATAGTAATCAAAGTATCCAATCGTATGGTCTTATTTGACTGTGGGGAAGCAACACAAAAACAGATGATGTATGCTCAAATTAGTCCGATGAAAATAGATGATATCTATATTACACATCTTCATGGTGATCATATATTGGGTCTTCCGGGATTAATACAGTCCCTAGCTTTCAGGGGTAGAACAAGGCCCTTGAACATATATGGGCCTGAAGGAATCGATGAGTTGCTAGAGCATATCAAGAAGCTAGGCTTTTCAGCGATTAACTATGAGATTATTACACATAGTATAACCGATGATGATTCAGTACTATATGAGCAAGATGATTTTGTTGTAAAGGCAAGGAAGATGAAACATACTGTAACAAATTACGCTTATATGATAGAGGAAATAAGACAACCAAAATTCCTAAAAGCCAAAGCTTTGGAGTTAAATATTCCTCCAGGACCATTATTTGGGCAACTGCAGGCAGGATGTGAAATCGAATTGGATGGGGTTATAATCAAACCAGAACAAGTTCTGGGTCCTCCACGTAAGGGTGTGAAGATGGTTTTCAGTGGGGATACAATTCCACAGGAATCCATGGTGGAATTTGCACGTGACGTTGATTTGTTAATTCATGAAGCCACATTTTCCAAGAAATATGCTGACAAAGCAGAAGAAAATGGTCATACCATAGCAGAAGATGCAGCAAGAATAGCAAAAGATGCAAATGTTGAACAATTAATATTAACACATATCTCAAACAGATACACAGATTCAAATGAATTATTAAATGAAGCAAAAGAAATATTTGAAAATACAGTATATGCTCATGATTTCATGACAGTAATAATAGAAAATAAAAAAGCAGTTCAAATAATAAATAATGAATAGAATTGGTGATAGAATGTCCTTATTTAGTAGCATACAAGTAAGTCCAAAAGTAATTCCATACATCGAAAAAGCACAGGGTGTAGGAATAGTTAAAGTAAATAACATAGGAAAATGTTCCGCTATTATAGATAACAATAAACTGGTTTTAACGCCATATGAAGGCAACAGTAATGTAGTAATACCTATCAATGAAATCAATTTGATACAGTATGAAAAGGGAAACTTCATAAATGAACCGAAGCTTTCTGTGGGGGCTGTAGGCTCACAATTTGTACTGGCAGGGGTAGATAATAATGATGATGAATTAAATGCATTTTATCAGACATTGCTTGATTTAAGACAAAAACAGGATAAACTGCTTACCAAATCAAAAAGAAATGATATGATGCCTCATCCTAATAAAAACGTTACAAATCCAAATAAATTAATTAATACTGAAAATAATTTCCAACAAGTACCAGATATGGATAATCAGGAAAGTGATGAAGGACCAATACCAGAACATAATGATTTTGATCCAGTGTCCGAGATAAGAAGATACTATGAATTGAAAGAAGATGGAATAATTTCCGAAGAGGAATTCAATCAAAAGAAAAAACAATTATTAGATTTATAAAGATAATGGAGGATAAACATGAACGTACCATGGGTAGAAAAATACAGGCCACAAACTTTAGATGATGTGGTGGGACAGGAACAGATAGTAGGAAGATTAAAAAGATATGTTGAAGAAAATTCAATGCCTAACATAATGTTTACAGGTTCAGCAGGTGTAGGAAAAACAACATGTGCATTAGCATTGGCCAAGGCTTTACTAGGAGAATACTGGCAACAAAACTTTTTGGAATTAAATGCATCAGATGCAAGGGGAATAGATACAGTAAGAAATGAAATAAAAAGCTTCTGTAAACTAAAAGCCGTTGGAGCACCATTCAGAATAATCTTCCTGGATGAAGTGGATAACATGACAAAAGATGCTCAGCAAGCATTAAGAAGAGAAATGGAAATGTATACAAAAACATCCTCATTCATATTGTCATGTAACTATTCATCAAAAATCATAGATCCTATCCAATCAAGATGTGCAATATTCAGATTCGCACCAATCAAGTCAGCTCAAATAATAAAAAGACTACAGTATATAGCAGAACAAGAAAATATTGAAGCCGATTTATCCGCACTCGAAAACATAGTATACTTTACACAGGGTGATATGAGACGTTCAATAAACATTCTACAGGCATCAACCACAACGGACAATAAGGTCACTGATGAAACAGTATTTGACGTCATAAGCAGGGCAAAACCAAAGGATGTAAGAAAGATTATCAACAAGGCAATAGATAAGGATTTCATGACCGCAAGAGATTTACTTCGTGATGTAATGATAGTTGATGGAATAAGCGGTGATGATTTAATCACACAATTCTATCAGGAAGTAAGTCAAATGACACAGGAAGGATTAATATCCGAGGAAAAATTCGTTAAATTAATGGAATACATGAGTGAATGTGATTACAGAATCCGTGAAGGAGCAAATGCTAGACTTCAATTAGAAGCTTTATTAAGTAAATTTTTACTAGTTAACACTTAAACAGGATGCATTAAATTGAAATGGGTAGAAAAATATGCACCCAAATCGTTGGGTGAAGTACTTGGAAATGCCAAAGCAAAGGCAGAAATCGAAGTATGGGCTAAAAAATGGGCTGATGGTAATCCACAAAAACCATTGTTACTCATGGGATCTCCAGGTATAGGTAAAACAACCATGGCACATCTTGTAGGAAAGGAATATTTTTCTGAAACAATTGAAGTAAATGCAAGTGACAAAAGGTCCTATGACATATTAAAAAGAACAATTGGGGAAGCAGCACAGACAAGAAGCCTATTCAACTCCGGTTATAAACTAATCATAATGGATGAAGTGGATGGAATAAGTGGACGTGACGATTCAGGTGGAGTAAGAGCTATAAACGAAACGATAAAAAATGCAAAACAGCCGTTAATAATGATGGCAAATGATCCCTACAGCAAAAGGTTAACATCAATAAAAAGCAAGTGTAAAGCAATCAAATTTACCAAAATTCATACAAATACCATAAACGCACAACTTAAACGAATATGTGACTATGAAGACATCAAATATGATCCGGATGTATTAAAACAATTAAGCAAACAATCAAACGGTGACCTACGTTCTGCCATAACCAGTTTGGAGGCAATAGTTGACAGTTCCAAAGTAATTACTGCAGACAGCTTAGATGTAATATCACAAAAGGACGGTGAACAGAACGTATTTGATACGGTAAGAACAGTTCTTAAAAGTAAAACTCCCGCTCATGTAATCGATGCTATGAGAGTTGATACACAACCACAGTTTCTTATTGAATTGATAGCGGAAAATATTCCCCGTGAATATGAACGTGTAGATGAGATAGCAAAAGCATATGAAATGGTTGCACTTGCCGATTTAAACTTGGCAAGAGCATTCAGAACACAGGATTACACCTACTGGAAATATGCATTCCTATTTATGGGACGGGGAGTAGCTGCAGCTAAAGCTAAAACATATAAGAAATTTGCGAGATATACCAATTCAACAGTATATGGAAAATTGTCAAAAAGTCGTAAAAACAAAAATCTCATAGAATCCGTTACGTCTAAGATGTCCAAAAGATTACATACATCACCATTGGAACTGCAAAAACAGATACCATTCTATACTGTAATGTTTCAGGATAATGAAAGGGCATATGACTTTAAGGAATACTTTAAATTGGAAGATGACGATGTGAAACTTTTCCGTTCACGAAAAATTCCGGCATCAATCGAGAAAAAAAGAATCAAAGAACTTCAAAAACTACAAAAAGAAGAAGAAAAAGCCATTCAAAAGGCTAAAAAAGAAGCCCTTAAAAAAGAAAAAGAAGCTTCCAAAGTTGAAGATATTGCTTCTATGGATGAGTATATTTCAGATGAAACTGATGACAAGCTAAAGACGGCTAAAAAATCAATGGCCAATTCCAAAACAACTCCTGAAAATGAGTCAATCGAAAAGAAAAGTGACACTACAGATAAAAAATCTAAGAAATCCTCAAAACCTAAAAAATCAAATAATGAAAGTAAAACTGTTAAAGAGGATAAAAAACCTAAATCCAAACAAACAACGTTATTTGATTTTTAAAACCTTTCTATTTTTATATTTTTTTTATTATTTGTCATTTGTAATCCTATTTTTAATAATTCATTTTTACTAGAAAAAATAATTATATAAATTTATTAATATTTTAAAATTTATATTTATTATTACATATTACTGATTTTTCTAAAAAAATCAAACATGTCATAAATAAAAAAATATTTAAATTCATGTTAACTAGATATTTGGAATTTCAATAATATGGTAAAACTTAAAATGGTTTAAAGAATATGTTGAAAAATAAAATGAAACTATTTCTATTATTTTCAATAATATTAATTACCTTAGTGGGTGCTAGTTTTGCTACCGACATGGATTCGGCTAATCTGGACTCCGATGTTGGTCAAACAATAAGCCCAGACAATATTGACATTGAAAGTAATGAAATAATCAATTCAAATGGTAATACAAAAAGCGATTTGTCAATAAAAGGTGATGGTGAAAAAACATTCACCCAGTTAAGCCAAAGTATTGATGAATCAGAGGACCTCTCTTTAGAGGATGATTATGTAAAAACAGCAGATGAAAGTGCTATAACAATCAATAAGACAATAGTCATTGATGGACAAAATCATGTGATTGACGCTTGTTCAAACAGTGGATTGTTTGTTATAGGAAGCGATGCAGATGTGACATTCAAGAACTTAACAATTAAAAACACCGCCGGTGAAGAATCTGCATTTAAGGTTTATGGAAAATTAACATTCATTAACGTAAACTTTGAAAATATCCACACAACAACTGCAGCTTCTGTAGTTTCTTCCACTGGAAGTGCATCATTCACAATGATAAACTCATCAGTAAATGATTCTACATGTGTATCAGGTATACTTGAATTAAGGGGTAGTGGAACTAATATAATCAAAGATTCCAATTTTACAAACTGTAAGGCAAACAATGCTGTAGTAAGATTATGGAGTCAAAAAAGTGCCACTGTAGACAACTGCAGATTCCTAAACAATTATGCAACACTTTATGGTGGGGCAATAAACTCACAGGGATACTTGACGGTAAACAATTCCTACTTCGAAAACAACACCTCTGAAATACGTGCTGGAGCAATAGCATTACGTGGTGGAAATGCAACTATCATGAACTCACAATTCATATCAAACAAGGTAGAACGTGAAAATCCAACATATCAACAGCAGGGTGGAGCAATATCCGTTGATACAAACAACGTTTATCTGATAAACAATACCATGACTGGAAATACTGCTTTCAACGGTTCAGATATTTTCATAAGAGCAGGTACGGTATACACATTAACAACTGAAGTAACTGGATTAGTCGCTGTAGAAGATGAAGAATTCCTTCTTGAAGTAAAAGTACACGACGATAATGGAAACACTGTTTCTGGTTGTAACGTAACTGTAGCTCTCGATACCTATGAATATAAAATATATATTCAAGATGGTGTTGGAAGCATAACTGTAACCGATCCAATCCCATCAGGTAACTATTCAGTAATTGCATTAATTGATAGAATCGCAACCGATGCACAGGTATGTGTTGAAGGTAACATTGAAATTACACCTACGACACTTGATAACTATGCAAAAGTTGAAAGTTACATAGCAGAATCCGATGGTGAATTGACATTAACAAACGGTGTTAAAAGAGCTTCATCAGAAGAACTGATAAACATCAATAAAGATATGGTTATAGATGGAAATGGAATGAATATAAATGCAAATAAAGGCGGAGTATTCAATATCAGCAATGCAAACGTAACAATTAAAAATTTAAGTATCAATAATACCCGAGGAATTGTAGGAATAGTAATGAACGCTAGCAATGCAAACGTTACATTAGAAAACGTAAGCATATTTGACAACAATGCATATAACCTTGGTGGTAATGTAATAGGAATATTAATGAACATGGATGCAACATCCAATTTAATCATAAAAAATTCATTAATAGAAAATAACACAGGTACCATAGTAAGAACGGAAGCTAACCTTACAATAGATAATTCTACAATAAGAAATACTAAATTGGTAAGCGGTTCCAACGATAACCAGGGATGGATTATATTAAAAGGTGGATTAACAATAACCAATTCTCTCCTGGAAAATAACCAGGCACAACTTGCTGGTATTTATTCAATGGGACAGAAATACCCTGCATTACTTGAAAATTCAACATTCATTAACAACACTGCATCCATGGGTCGTGGTGGAGTAATGGAATGTGTAAAAAATACCACTGTGGTCAATTGTACCTTTATCGAAAACAAAGCATCATCCTCTTCCGTACGTGAAGGTGGAGTATTCTTTAACAATGGTCAACACTTAAACATACAATCTTGTATATTCATAAACAACACTGCAACAGGTAACGGATCTGTAGTAGAAAATTATTATGGAACCACAAACATTGAAAACTCAGTATTTATATGTCAAGAAGGAAATTCAGCATTATATAATCTGGATGAATATGGAAAAACCATAACAGCTAACAATAACTACTGGGCAACAAACGATAACCCAGAAAAATATGTTGCAAGCGGATTCTACTGGGCATACGATGACTATGATGATGTTTACAGAGAACAGGCAGCAGATATAATAATCGACAACTGGATTATTATGACCACTACAACAAGTGACCTTACAAACGTAAACTACAATGATAAGATAGAACTCACAACAACATTCAATAAACTAAACAACACTCAAGGTGTTGTAAGTGACTATAGCAACACATTACCAAGCGGATTTATAGTTGAATACGAATCACAAAAAGGTAAATTTGACCAAGACAGTGTTGAAGTTGTTGATGGAGTGGCTGTAAATAATTACACAGTAAAAAGTGAGGAATTTACAGTAAACGTTATACAAAATGAAGCAGTAAATACAATAACATCCACGGCAGCAATGCCTGAAAAAATGGAAATCATATTAAACGATGGAAACTTCAGCGAATACTTCGATGATGAAGGAATTCTCAGAGATTTCATCACACCAAATTCAGTACTGAAATTTGACTCAGTATTTAATAACCGTGTAATCTTCATAAATATGCCGGTAAACCTCACGACATATACAAATCAGGCAGTATTTGAAAACTGTACCATAATATTTGACATAAACAGTGAAAACTCAAACCTAACAAATGTAATAATGAAAAACAACCAAACATCAGAATCAATCATAACAATCGCAGGAACATCCAACATAACAATAGAAAACGTGACATTATCACAATTCAATACTCAAGATTCAACACATGCAATCACCATATTAAACTCTCATGATGTTAACGTATTGTCAAGCAATATAACAACAGTAGGGCCATGTGCTGACATAGACTTCTATGGTGGTAAAGGTGTAATAACCTCATCCATTGTAATAAAAGAATCAAACAACGTATTGGTTGATGGAAATAACATCACAACAAACTCTACTGGTCAGACATCTGCATACGGTACTGTAGAATCAATACAGGTAAGTGGAACTACAAACGGTGCATGTGAAAACAACAAAATACAAAACAACAATATAGTAACAGAAGCACAGATGTACACATATGCAATAGCAGTATCTGATAATGCAAACGACAACCTCATAGATTCAAACAACATAACATCCTATGGAACATACTATGCAAATGCAGTAGAATTAATCCAGGGAGCAAGAAGAAACAACGTGACAAACAACAAAATATATGTAAAAGCAGAAAACGTAACATATGGTATATATGTATCAACAAATTACATGGCAGAAGTACTTGACAATGTAATAAAATACAATGACATAACAGCAGATTCATCATCAGTATACTTGATTGAATTATGGAGTACCCAAAACAACGAAATAACATACAACAACTTCACAGCAAATAACAATTATGCAATGGCAATAGGAACATACCAAAGTAAAAACAACATCATCTCATACAACAACATGAACTTGACAGGTACTATGCAGGATGTACCGGTAGAATTAGATAATATCCTAGCAGAAACAACAGGTATAAAACTGACAGGTAGCTCCAATGGAAATACCATTACCTACAACAACATAACAATCAAAAACCCATCTGATTTGACTAATGCTGTAAACATTACCGGAAGTCAAAACAATGTCGTAACAGACAACTACTTAGTAACAAAAGCTAAAGTAGGAAACGATGCAGTATCCACAAATGACTCAACAACCATAATCGAAAACAACACGCCAACAGAATTGCCACCACAGGAATACACGATAAAATTAGACACAACCGAATTTACCATAGGACAGACAAGTCAAATATCTGCAAGCATTTACTATGGTGACAATGTTGCAACTAATCTATCCAAAGGAAAAGTAACATTCAAAGTAAACGGTAAAACACTCAAAGACTCTAACGGTAAAGTAATCTATGCAAAAGTAGTAAACGGTACAGCTACAATTGAAGATTATGAAATACCTGAAAGCTGGGCAAAAGAAGGTTCAACCATACAGGCTGTATATTCAGGTTACTCAGACATAGCAAAAATGTCAACCGAGAAAGAAGAAATTACAATAACATCCGATGATCCATCTGCTGAACCATCCATTGTAACAGAAGATGTAACAGCAACAGTAAACGCTACAGTCACATTAACAGCTACAATAAATGCAGCTATACCAGTAAACACTGGTAAAGTAGTATTTAAGGTAAACGGTAAAACTGTTAAAGACTCTAACGGTAAAACAATCTATGCTAAAGTAGTAAATGGACAAGTTAGTGTAAACTACACATTACCTGAAAATATGAAGGCAGGCAGTTACAACATAACTGCAATATTCACTTCACCTGAATATGGTACATTAGAAGATGTTAAAACCTTAACCGTAAACAACTAATTTAATAGGGTGAATCATCACCCATTTTACCTTTTTTTAGAATTTTTTAAGTTAATATATTTAGTAAAACTATAATATCCTTTCTTCATAGTTATTATCGATTTAATCACTCTATTTTTTCAAAAAACATAGTCTCATGGTATTTCATAATTTCTTAAATAATCTTTTTAATGAATAATGATATAAATATAAACATAATATTAAATAATTAAAGTGGTATTTTTATTATGTTTTTTTATGCAGATAATATGATGAAATTTGCTTTTTCTGAAGAATTTGATGATGAAGAATATGAAAGCACCTACAGCTTGATGGGCATAGCATTCGACAGTACCACAAGTTACAGGCCAGGTGCACGAAATGGTCCAAAGGCAGTAAGGGAAGCTTCATATAACTTTGAACAGTATAATCTACGATTTGACACATCACTAACGACAACCAGTTATGATATAGGAGATATTCAAGTTGTTCCAGGCAATTACATTGAAACTGATATGATGATATATGATACTGTCAATGAATTGCTGGATAAAAACTTAACTCCCATAACCATAGGTGGTGAACACACAGTAACTTGCAGCATATTAAGGGCATTGCATGACTATGACCCTGAATCCTTCAAGGATTTAACCGTTGTTCATCTGGATGCTCATTTTGATATGAGAGATGAGTACCTCGGTGAAAAATACTCACATGCAAGCGTACTTCGTCGTGTACATGAATTAAATCCCAAAGAAATTATACAAATTGGAATTAGATCTGCAGAATATGAAGAGCATGAATATGTAAAAGAACATGATGATATCACATACTTTAGCAGTTTTGAACTTCAACGGGATTCAACAGGACTATTTGATAAATTAAATAATATAGACTCACCTGTTTATATTACAGTTGATATTGACGTCCTGGATCCGGCATATGCCCCATCGGTCGGCACTCCTGCCCCATGCGGGTTGACACCAATGATGCTGGAGGATATAATATGCTCATTAGCATCTAAGGATGTTCGTGGATTGGATGTGGTTGAAGTAGCATCAGATACGATAGGCGATTCTACAAGTATAAATGCAGCTAAAGTAATATATGACTTTTTATCATTACAAAATTAACAAATGGTGGTTTTATATGTTTCCAATAAGAAGAATGAGAAGAATGAGAAGTGATGCAAGAATAAGGGCAATGTTTCAAGAAACCAGTGTGGATATAAGTGATTTAATATATCCATTATACATTAAGGAAGAAGCGGAAAATGGAAATCCTGAAGAAATCAGCACAATGCCTGGTCAATACAGATACTCTGTAGATGATGCTGTTGACTTTGCCGGATTACTTGAAGACAGTGGATTGACGAGCGTACTCCTTTTCGGAATACCTGCACATAAGGATGAAGTAGGTAGTAGCGCTTATGATAAGGATGGTATTATACAACAAACCATAAAAGCCTTAAAAGAACAGACAAACCTTGTAGTTATGGGTGATGTCTGTATGTGTGAATATACAAGTCACGGACATTGCGGTATTATTAGGGATAACTATGTACAAAATGATGAAACACTTGACTACTTATCCAAGATAGCAGTAAGCTATGCCGATGCAGGAGTGGATGTAGTAGCTCCTAGTGATATGATGGACGGTCGTGTAATGGCTATACGTGATGGATTGGATGCAAATGATTATCTGAACGTACCAATATTTTCATATGCTGCAAAATATGCATCAACTTATTATGCACCATTTAGGGAAGCAGCAGATTCTGCACCTAGTTTCGGTGATAGAAAATCATATCAAATGGATCCTGCAAATTTCAATGAAGCATTAATGGAAGTGGCAATGGATATCGATGAAGGAGCAGATGCAATAATTGTAAAACCGGCACTTGCATATCTTGATGTTCTACGGGAAGTCAAACAGCAATTTAAAATGCCTACAATAGCATACCAGGTTAGCGGTGAATATTCAATGATAACTGCGGGTATTGAAAAAGGTTACATTACAGAGGACTTACTTGACGAAACACTACTTTCTATCAAAAGGGCAGGAGCTGATATGATAATCAGTTATTTTGTTCCTCAACTATTAGGTATTGAATAGGAGATTATTCTATTCTCAAATACCCTCTTTTTATAAACATAAATAAATAGCTTCCTTTTTTCATACACCTATTTTTCCAATAATTGTTTTCATGACACTTGTTTCATCATTTTATTTGTAGCCTATTGAAATGTTTTTTGTAGCATTTAAAAATATGAAAAAGTTTTTTAGAAAAATTCTCATGTCAAATACTCTCCTTTTTTTGTTGATGTAATCTTTTCTCCAAAAACAACGGAATATTAATAATCTATTAAATACATAAATTATATTATAATAAATTAAGCTTAATTTCATATTTTTTTATAAACTTACAATAAGCTGGAGGATATGGTAGTTATATGAATCTTAATTCCCAGGACATAGGAAAATTAGGTGAGATGGCAACATTATTTGAAGTTAGTGCTTATCCTAAACCGGGTAATGTTCACAGGACATACAACTTTGACAACATGTCTTATGAAGATTTCCTGATAAGCAGTGTATGTATCAGAGGACATATAGAACAGGTGGCGGACAAGGCATCCAAATATTATCCCAATCTCTTAAACAATATACGATTAGGAGATAATATATTGGGCACTATCGAAGATACAAATAGATTGGTAAATACCAATACTAATCTTGGAATAGCATTGCTTTTCATGCCTATTGCAGCAGCTTGTGCTACGATGGGTGAAGGTACTTCAATAAAATACATGCCGAATGCGGTAGATATTCTGATGAGAAATACCGTAGTGGATGATGCAATAGCATTTGTCAGGGCAATACTACTTTCAAAAGCTGGAGGTATGGATAATAAAACATCAAAATATGATGTCAATAATAAAAACACCATAGATGAAATAACGACAAATAGAATCAATTTATATGATTTACTTGAAATGTCATCTAAATATGATAAAATATCATATGAATTAACCAATAAATTACCAGTAATATTTAACGTAGGTTTTCCTACATATAGTGAATTGACAAGGGAGAATCCATTGAATGATTCAGCAGTAGAAACCTATTTGAAGATATTATCAACAACTAATGATACATTAATAACAAGAAAATATGGTATCGAAGTAGCAGAGGACATATCCCAAAAAGCTGCAGAAATTCTGGAGACTACTGAAATACAAACAGACAAACGATTGGAAGCATTAAAGAAATTTGATGAGTATTTACATGAAAATAAATATAATCCTGGAACAACTGCTGATTTTACAGCGGCATCCATATTTGTAAGTTTAATTGATAAATATTCGCAGAGTGGTTTATAAATAATAATATTAAGGGGGAAAATAATTTAATGATAGATAAAATAATTAACGAGTTACACGTATATGAGAAAAAGTTTCTGAAGGGTATTGAAAAAGATGGTGATTTAAGTCCTGAAGAAATTGCTCAAGAAGAAGATATGCCTGTTAAAGCAGTTACCAGTGCAGCTGGGATGCTTGAAAGTAAAGATATCATCACAGTAGATAAAAAATCTATCGATACGATAAGTTTATCTGATGAAGGAAAGGAATATGCAATGCATGGATTGCCTGAACATAAAATTCTCAAAGCATTACAGGACTTTTCGAAAGAGGGAACTGATGAGGTATCAATGGATGATGTCATTGAAAGAGCAGGGGTTACAAAAGCACAAATGAACTTCGCCATAGGTACACTCATGCGTAACAGATGGGCAAAGATGAATAATGGTAAATTAGCCATAACCGAAGAAGGAAAAAACGTTCAAATAGATGATTTGGCTCAGGTTAAATTCTTAAAATTTTTACTTGATAAAAAAGAAGTTCTTGACGGAGACATATCTGAAGAATTTGACAATGTCAGAAAAGAATTTAAAAGAAGAAAAGAACTCTTTGATATAAAAACAAAACAGGAATTCAAATTCAAATTAAATAAAAAAGGTAAAGATATTCTGGATAAAGGATTTACAATTCAGGATGAAGCAACGCAACTTACACATGAACAGCTAAAGACAGGATCCTGGAAAAATCTTCACTATCGTGGATATGACATTAACACTGCAACCCCTAATAATTATCCTGGAAAGATACATCCTCTTCAACAAACAATCGAGGAAATCAGGGACATATTCATCGACATGGGATTTGATGAAGCAAAAGGAAACATCCTTGAATCAGCATTCTGGAACTTCGACATGCTGTTCCAGCCACAGGATCATGCTGCACGTGAAATGCAGGATACATTCTATGTCAGCAATCCTAAAACAGCATCATTACCTTCACAAGAATTGGTAGATAAGACAAGGGCAGAACATGAACATGGTGGAAATACTGGTTCAGAAGGTTGGAAATACGAGTGGAATGAAGATGTAGCAAGACAGATGGTATTAAGGACTCATACAACAGGTTTATCTGTCAGATATCTATCTGAAAATCAACCTCCTTTAAAGATGTTTTCAGTCGGAAGAGTATTTAGAAGAGAAACAATAAACTACAAACACCTACCTGAATTCCATCAGGTGGAAGGAATCGTTGCAGGAGAAGATATGAGCTTCAAGAATTTACTTGGAATACTCAAGGAATTCTACAGAAAACTCGGATTCAAGGTTAGATTCAGACCGGCATATTTCCCATACACTTACCTGTCAATCGAATCAGAAATATATGTTCCTGAGAAGAAAAGTTGGATGGAACTCGGTGGATCAGGAATGTTCAGGCCTGAAGTATTGGAACCATTGGGAATAGAAACACAAGTAGCAGCATTTGGTCTGGGAATAGAAAGACTGGCAATGATGCGTTACGGTATTGAAGATATACGTATGTTATATCAAAGTGATATTGGATGGTTAAGAAAATTACCAGTAACGAAGAATATCAAATCATTCTAGAGGGGGTAATCATATGGTTATAAATTCATTGGAATTAAACTTACAAGCAATAACAAATACAATTACAATTCTTGAAAAAGAAAATAAGGATGAAAATAAGGAAAAAATAGAAAGTCTTAAAAAAGAACGGGATAAAATCCTTAAGGAATTAAAAGTGTTGTAATCTCTTTTAGATTTAAAGGATTATCTTTTTTATTCTATTTTTTTTATTTGTTAAACTATTTTTTTTAATTGATGAAAAATTATTATTATTTATTTTAGGGGTTATTAAATGGAATTATTAGTCAGTGCAATAAATATAAATGAGGCTAAAGAAGCTTTAATTGGTGGTGCAGACATACTTGATATAAAAAATCCAAAGGAAGGTTCATTGGGTGCTAATTTTCCATGGGTTATCAAGGAAATTAGTCAATATGTAAACAAATCCAAAGTTGTCAGTACAACCGTAGGAGATGTGGATTATAAACCTGGAACAGTTTCACTAGCTGCTTTAGGATGTGCAGTTTCTGGTTCCGATTACGTTAAAGTAGGATTATACGGTACACAAAATTACGATCAAGCAAAAGAAGTTATGGATGCAGTCGTAAAAAGTGTTAGTGATTATAATGAAGACATAACAGTAGTGGCATGTGGATATGCTGATTATTATAATATAAACTCCGTATCAGCTACAGATATAATAAACGTGGCCAGGGATTCAAATTGTGATCTTGCAATGCTTGATACCTACAATAAGAATGGTAAAACGTTAACCGATTACATGTCAAAGGAGGATCTTGCTATTTTTGTTGACCGTGCACATGATGATGACTTGAAAGTAGCACTTGCCGGAAGCGTAAACCAAAGTCATATCTCACTACTTGAAGAAATTCATTGTGATGTTATGGGTGTACGTGGATGCGTATGTTCCGGTGGGGACAGAAATACCGGCAGTATAGATAGTCGGCTAGTAAAAGAATTAAAAGATAACATTTAATTATCTGTTTTAATAAAAATAATAATAATATATTTATTTAATAAAATGATTTGATATTTGAATGGAGGGGAAAACATGAGTAAATATACGGATAAATTAACAAAGGCAGAAGATACTTATACATTTGATGATTTTTTAATAAAACCTGGATTATCAAGTATTGAACCTAAGGACGTAACATTAAACACAAATGTTTCTACAAATTATGATTTGAACATACCTGTTGTAAGTTCAGCAATGGATACAGTTACAGAATCCAAAATGGCAGTTGCATTAGCACGTCAAGGAGGATTAGGCGTAATCCATAGAAACATGACCATTGAACAGGAAGTTCAAGAAGTACGTAAAGTAAAATTCGCAAATGAACTAACAGTTAAGGAAGTAATAACAATATCTCCTGATGAAACAGTGGCACATGCACAGGAAATAATGGACATAGAAGGAGTTAGCGGTCTTCCTGTTGTAACAGATGATGATGTTGTGGTAGGTATAATCAGTCGTAGGGATATAAAACCACTAAGGGGAAAAGCTGCCGATAAAAAAGTTTCAGATGCAATGACACATAATGTAGTGACAATATCTGAAGGTACAGATACTGAAACCGCACTTGATTTGGCTTATGAAAACAAGGTTGAAAGATTACCTGTAGTCAGTGATGATAAGAAAATCGTCGGTATTGTGACAATGAAAGATATCCTTGAAAGAAAGAAATATCCGAATGCAGTCAGAGATAAAAATGGAAGATATCTGGTTGCAGCTGCATGTGGACCCTTCGACATGGATAGGGCTATGGCATTAAGTGATGCAGGTGTAGATATCATAGCAATAGATAGTGCACATGGACATAAAACAGATATTATCCAATCAGCAAAAGAAATGAATAAAAATATTGAATCTGATTTGTTATTAGGTAATATAGCTACAAGAAAAGCAGCTGAAGATATATTAAAAGCTGAAATCGATGGAATAAAGGTTGGTATTGGTCCGGGTTCAATATGTACAACAAGAATTGTAGCTGGTGTAGGAGTTCCTCAGCTTAGTGCTGTTTCAAGCGTGGCGGATGTTGCAGAAGACTACGGCGTACCTGTAATAGCTGATGGTGGTTTAAGATACTCCGGAGATGTAGCAAAAGCATTGGCTGTTGGGGCAAATGCTGTTATGGTGGGAAGTATCCTTGCAGGTACAACTGAATCTCCTGGTGAAATGACAATTAGAAATGGACGTAAATACAAACAATATCGTGGTATGGGCTCATTAGGTGCAATGACTGGTGGAGTAGGTGCTGGTAAGGATAGATATTTCCAAACATCTGGAAGTAACATGAACTCTACAAAATTAGTGCCTGAAGGAATAGAAGGAGTAGTTCCATACAAAGGACCTGCAGAACAAATTGTGTTCCAATTAATGGGTGGTTTAAAATCATCTATGGGTTATGTTGGTGCAAAATCCATTACTGAAATGCATGAAAAAGCAGAATTGGTACACATAACACCAAATGGAATGAGTGAAAGTCATCCTCATGACATAACAATTACAAATGAAAGTCCTAACTATCATCCAAGAAGTTAAACTTCTTGAAACCCCTCTCTTTTTTTAAGATTTTATATTTTTTAATTTTAAGCTGATTTTTATCTAGTTTTTTCTTTCTATGCCCTGTTAAAAAGGGAATGTGGGACAACTCTTATTCATTGAATATTTTTTCTTGAAACTATTAACTTGATTATAAGCGTGATTTAATGGATTTAATAGTATTAGTATTGATGGAAGTTAAACATGAGCACATGCTAATTAATACAATATTTTAACTAATAAAAATGTCTTAAAACTGTTATATATTATATAATGGAATCATAACTGATGAAGAAGAGATAAAAACATTAGAAAATTAGCAAAATAAACAATTAAAAAAAATGATAATATAAAAAAGAACAGATTAAAGAAGCTTTAAAAGAATCCAAAAATAACAAAGTAAAAAAATAATTAAAAACCACGAAACATTAAGAAAATAGAACACCACGAATCCAGTGAAGAAATTGAAGAAGATCAAGAAACATTGGATACTTATCGTAAAAGCCAATGAAAAACACTTTGGAAAGACTAAAAAAAGTAGAAATTGGAATTATTAAATACTATTTTCTTTTTTTTATTCTGGATAAAATCCTCTGGTTTGCTTTTCATGTTCTAGCCATGCTTTTATCATTTGATCTTCCAATATATATAATTTATTTTTATATGAAACAATGCCCTTGTTTTGTAAACTGTTGAGATATTTGTTAATTGTTGAAGTTGAAAAGTCTGTTTTAGAATCAAGGATATTCCACGTGGTCTGATCGTTTTCCATTATCGTTATAATTATTTTCTTTTCATATTCATTTAATGTTCCCCATACTTTTATCCACATGACTAATATCTGATCAATACTAGTATAAAATGTGTTTTTTACTTCTTCATCATCATAGACAATATCTGAGGATAATACATTATAGAAACTATTGATATATGCAGGTATTCCTCTTGTACATTTATAAAATCTTTCAAAACCACTTTCAGTAAATTGAATCTCGGGCATACGTTCTTTAAAGTAATTATAAGTTTCTTCTTTGGTAAATGGATCTATGTTAAGTTGTATCATTCTTCCACCAAATGCACCTGTTTCTCCATTTATCATTTCTATTATTTCTGAGGTTTTTGAAGTTGAACCTGTTAAAATGTAACTTACATTTGTCTGAAATTGACTATGGCTACGTAATAACCAAAAGAAGCTTTCCGATTTTTTCATCTGTTTTAACATTTGAATTTCATCCATAATGATTATAAATCCATCAACTTCTTCTGTATTATCAACAATTTTTTGAGGCAATTGCATTACAAATTTACTTATTTTCTTGTAGTCATCTTCATAATGAGGTATTGGAATATCCATTATTGTTGTTATTTCATTGAAATCATATTTTTTTAGTTTTATATTTGTTATTAATCTTCTTATAGAACTATTAATTTTACTAAATTTACCATTATCCTTTTCTTCTAGTGTTTGATTTATTTTACTTAGTATTTCTGTTAAAAGAATAGTAGAATTTAATGTTCCGTCATTCTCGGAATATATTGAGGATATGTCAATATATGTTATCAAAAAGTTAGGATTAATATCTTTAATTATTTTATGAAGTAGAAATGTTTTTCCAACACCCCTGTATCCTGTTATTAATAATTGCTGTGAAATATCTTCATGTAATCCACTAAGGTAGAAGTTTATCTTGTTTATATCTTTGTTACGATTATAAAAATATTTATCAATGTCTTTAGGTATAAATAAGGGTATATTTCCCATTTTTTTCACCTTGAATTTTTTTTGTTTCCTAATTATAATATAGTTTTTTAATTTAAAGTACTTTATCTA
>MVJJ01000077.1:0-10104 GCA_003266145.1 Methanosphaera sp. SHI613 | reverse complement strand
TCTAGAAAAAGTAAATAAAAAACTTTAACCAAAAAAAGTACTTTAACAAAAAACAGAACACAACTAACGTCCTCAAAATAAAAAATTTAATAAAGCAGAGAATTCCATTACTATTATAAAAAATCTTAAACAACCAATAAACAATAACATCAATAAATAAATAGATAAAAAATTCCTAGCACTTATACAAGCTGAAAAACAATATAACATTAAATTAATAAACAGTAAAGCTTTAGGATAAACATGGGGGGGTGTGTGAACAAATATGCTATATAATATACTGTTTTTTGATGTTTATTTTTTTATTTAAAATTTGACCCGGAGTATCTCTATATTGATAATCAATTTCACTAGAATCAACACAATTTACAAGTTTCTCAATAAAAACAAACATGATTATCAAAAATCAAAGTCCTAGTATTTATCTGTAACAAAAATGTCTGATCAATAGTATCTTCAGCAAAAGCATAAAAAACAAAAGCATAAAATATATTTTACTACATGAAATATTTATCCAAGATTATGGATAAATATAACTATGATAAAGTATTAAAAAGTTAATTAAAGTTTAAAACTATAATTATAATTAAAAATAATAAATTTAATGAAGATATTGAAAAATAAAAGATTAAATCATGAAAAAATATTTACAGAATGGGAGTTGTAGTACACCCTCAAAAAAATAAAAAAAAGTTTTTTGGAGGTTATTGGGCTATGAATTTAGTCATCAAAGATTACTGCAGGTTTGATTAAATCTTTTGGTTTGTCTCTCATAACGATCATAGCATCTTCTATGTTTTCGAATTTGTTATATTTGTGAGTGATTAATTTACTTGAATCAAAACGTCCATATTGAACAAGTTTAACTAATTGTTCCATTCTTGCTCTTCCACCAGGACATACTCCTCCACGAATGGTCTTATCAGCTAAACCTGCACCCCAGCCTAATGCTGATATAGGAATTGTTTCTACACCATCGTAGTGGAGAACATTACCTATTGTACCACCTACTTTAAGAACTTCTAATGCTTCTGAGAGAGTATTTGCATTTCCTCCTCCGATAACTACCTTATCTACACCTTGATTGTCGGTTAATTCCATAATTTGTTCTACAGTGTTACCGTTATGATAATCTATAATTTCTGAAGCTCCATATTCTTTTGCTACTTTGATTGCCGTTGGTCTGCTACCTACTGCCAGAATTCTTGAAGCACCCATGAAACTAGCTCCTGCTACTCCCATAAGTCCTACTGGCCCTATACCGAATACTGCAACTTCATCTCCTGGTTTGATGTCTGCTAATTCTGCACCATAGAAACCGGTTGTCATCATATCTGATATCATAACAGCCTGTTCTAATGTCACATCATCAGGTAAAAGGGCTAAGTTTGCGTCAGCATCATTTACATGGAAGTATTCTGCAAATACTCCATCTTTAAATGTGATGAAGGTCATTCCGGTTCCCATACCATATGCATGTTGTCCGAATCCTTTTTGGGAATTTACTGTTTTAAAATCTGGAGTAATTGCTGGTACTATTACACGATCACCTGGTTTGAAGTCTTTAACCATTGATCCAACTTCTTCAACAACACCTGTTGATTCATGACCAACGATACGGTTTGGCTCATCAGACATGTATGCATGTCCCCATACTATATGTACGTCTGAAGTACATGGTGCTAATGCTATAGGTCTTACTATTGCATCATATGGTCCGCATTTAGGTTTTTCTTTTTCTACCCATCCTAGTTCGTCTTGTGCTATTCTTGCCAATCCTTTCATAATATATGTCTCCTAGAGTATTAATTTTGATTTTTTCTTACTCTAATTATAATTATTTTTTTAAAGTATTTAAAATTTTGCCTATTTATCATGATAAATAATTATGAATAATAAAAAAAGTATGTACTTGTAATAATTATTATGTGTTTTGTTATTCAACATCTGTTTATATGTGGCACAACTTATAATGTTGCTATAAAGATAAATAAAAGTAGTTTAAGGAAGTTAATAAATATACATTAATTATATGGGTAAAACTCTATAATTAATTGTGTCTATTATGTTTTTGTTGATAAATGTTTATTGTTTCGGGATGACGTCCATTTTCCAATATGAATTTGTTGACGTTCTCAATTGTCTCGATGTATTCCACCTTGAAAATCTTTGAATCATCATATTCAATATATTCTGGCATATGGCCTTCTTTTTCATTAATATCGATTATTCGCTGGATAAATTGTGTATATTCTTTTTTTGTAAGTTCCTTTTTTATTATTCGTTTCATTTTCTATCACTTGGGATGTTTAAATAATCTTCTATTTTAATATTTTTATCCAATGCTTTTTGTTTATTTTCTTTAGATAAATATAATGCTAGGTCAGCGTATTTGTATTGTGCTTTTTTAAGAGAATTTATGACTGTTGACACTTCCGTTAATGCTTTAAGTCCATTTCCAGTTTCAACTTGAATACACATTTCCTTATATGATAAAGATTCCGGTAAATCAATAATTACTTCATCCGGATTAATATTCAATTTGTTTGCAATATCTTCCTCTGCTTCTTTAAGGTATTTTTTGTCCATTTGGAATATTTGCTCGGGATCATCGATTTCAGCTAAATTAATGGTATCTGTTTTCTTGTAAAGGTGTCTTGTATCAAGATTTTTCATGGTTTTTTCTGGAAGACCCTGAGCATTTCTTGCAATGTTTATCAAATCACCATCATCCAAGTATCTTAACTGTTTTTCTTCAACAACATTATCTTCTAGCATACGTTTCAGGCACACCCTAAACATGCCGTTAACGATTCTAGTTGTATGGTGCTGATAAACAGTAGGATACATGAAGTATCTTGCAAGAAGCGTTGATTCGGCTGCCTGAACACCTTTTTGGGTAATGACCAGATTATCGTTGTCATCATATTTAAGGCTATATAATAAACGTTCCGTATCTATAACACCATATGCAACACCGGTATAGTAAGAATCTCTGGCTAAATAATCCATACGATCTACATCCAAATCACCGGAGATAATCTTTCCATATTTTGTTTGACCATCGATGATTTTTGTTATGAAGTTTGCATTGAATTTTTCGGTAATGATATCAGTTATGGGAGAGTTTTTAATAATCTCCTTTGTTATGGTTTCATGTTTATGACTTAATGCTCTTTCGGAAACATGTGAAAAGGGTGCATGACCAATATCATGAAGTAGGGCGCATACTCTTAGCAATTCCACAACGTCCTCTTCTAAATTCAGTTTTGTGGCAAGTTTATCGGCTAATGATAATGTACCTATTGAATGTTCAAATCTGGTATGGTTAGCACCAGGATAGACCAAACTTGTAAAGCCCAATTGTTTAATTCGCCTTAATCGTTGCATTTCCACGGTATCCACTAATTTCAACTCAAAATCAGTCAAATGTAGATCTCCATGAATAGAATCTCTAATAAATCCCATTTCAAACATCTCTTTTTATAATATTTCACTAACTTCCTTTTTATTTAGATTTTGCATACGTTCAACACCTTTTATTTCTTTAATTACGTTCACTACAGATTTAGGGACAAGCTTTTCCCAATTGTCATTGTTTAAAATTCTTTTCCTTACTTCTGTTCCTGAGTATTCTCTTCTATTGAATAATGGTGGTTGAACAACTTCAATTTTATTTTCTCTAAATAATTGTTTTACGAGACTGTTACCGGAGTATACTTTTTCAAAGGGTGGTGTCAACATTTTTACATGGCCAACCCATAACGAATTACATGAAATATCTTCTAATGGGATGATATAATAACGTGAAGGGTCAACTTTGTATTCTCTAAGTGCTTTAGAGAGCATTAATACTCTTTCTCCACTAGTGAATGGATTTGAGTTCGTATGGCTTTGATCAGCACTTCCTATACCTATTATAAGCTCATCCACCTCGTTTAAAGTATCTTGGATAACACTCATATGACCATTATGTAATGGTTGAATTCGTCCAATTAATAATCCTCTTTTAATATTCATTTTATTTTCACATATACAATTATATCTTTCTTAATTAATTGTTAGATATTGTATTTAGTAGTATTTATAGTTTTAATCAATTTTTTCAATATTCTAGTTTAATGTATCTCTTAGCTAAAACAATTTTTAATATTTATTAACTAATTGCAAGTTAAAATCACTCTTGGATAATTTTGCACTATTTTTCTAAAAAATCTCATTTTTGTCCGGAAGATATTCTTAAAGTATAAATATTAGAATTATCATATTATTATATATATCGATTAACATAGTCCTTTAGGGTAGTGGCAATCCTACGAGACTCTGGATCTTGTGACAGCGGTTCGACTCCGCTAAGGACTATTATACTCTTTTTTTATTTTTTTTGTGGTGTTATTTATGTCAAATTATTCTAAGTTATTGTATGAGGATAAGAAATTCAATGTATCCATTGTAGATAATGCAATAGTATTAAAATTAAACACTAATAACAATCTGTTAATATCTTCATGGCATAATGGAGGATATCATGAAAATATGGATTACGTGGTGAATCAATCGTTAATTCCATCAGATTATTCTATAATTGAAAAAATAAACAACAATAATTTTCAAATTAAACGATTTGAAGAATTAGAATTAAATCCTGATAAATCCACTGGATTAATAACATCTGCAAATATGGATGCTTATTCTATAGTTACTAAAAAATACAAGGAATTATCTGTAACTACTATAGTAACTGCAGGTGCTGATAAAAACGCAGTTAAAGCGGGTGACGCGGCTTCTTTCTATGAATATGATAATGATTATCAAATTATCGTAGGTACGATAAACATAATAACATTTATAGATGCAAATTTGGAAGCAGGTGGATTGACAACCGCACTTATTACCATAACTGAAGCAAAAACCAGTGTATTGGAAGATTTAAAAATAGAAAGTAATTTTTCAACACATATCGCCACGGGAACAGGTACCGATGGAGTTTGTGTAATATCCAACAAATCCAGTAACAATCACCTGGAAAATGCCGGAAAACACTCTAAACTTGGAGAATTAATAGGTAACTCAGTAAGGGAAGCAGTCTTTGAAGCATTATATCTACAGACGGGAATGTGTGCCGAATACCAAAAAACAGTACTCAGCAGACTTTCCAGATTTGATGTATCTTTTGATGATTTATACTCTAAAACTAATGGGATGGACATTGTTGATTATGCCCAAATTTTTTATGAATTCAATAAGAACGTTAAGTATATCTCATGGGTTAGCTGTGTAATTAATTTAATCGATGAGTATCAAATGGGATTGCTGGATATGAATGAGATAACTGATTCTATATTCATATTAACAAATGCATTCTTAAATATCGATAAAAAAATAGTAAGGTTTGAATCCATCAATCAAATAATTGATTATGTTATAGATTCGATAAACTGTTTTTTGATTGAAGATTAACTATTTCTATAGTTAATATATTTTTTTTTATTTTTTGATTGTTTAAATAAGCATTATCGGTAATTTGATATTTTTTACTACAAATTCCGTATATTCTCCCATCAGGGAAGATATGTTTTTTGTATCTCCATGTTTTGCCATGATGATTAAGTCTGCTTCACTTTTTCTGGCAATTATCAGTACATCATTCTTTCGGCTGCCATATATCAACAGGTCCTCTGCTTTAACGTCCTGTTTGATAGCATAATCATTAATTGTATTGATATATTCCTGGCCTTCTTCCTCTTGGCTTGCAATACTTGATAATCTTTGGTCGAATATGTATGTTATAACTACGGTAGCGTTTATCTGTTTTGCAAGGTCAACAGCTGCAAATCCTGCTTTTTTTGCATTATCTGACCCATCTGTTAATATTAATATTCTCTTGTACATCATAATCACTCGTTTGTTTCATCTTCTATAAATTTATCCACTACTTCATCCACGTTTCCTTCCTTTATGATTTTTCCTTTATTGATATAAATGGATCTTGTAGATACCTCTTTAACAAAGTCCATGGTGTGGCTTACAAGTATGATTGTAATCTGGAATTCTTCATTAATCTTTTTAAGTGAGTTTGCCACTATTCTCAATGTTACCGGATCCAAATCTCCAAATGGTTCATCAAGTATCAGTATGTCTGGCTTTGAGGCAAGTACGGTTGCAATTGCCACTCTAACTTTTTGTCCACCTGATAATTCAATAAACTGCCTATTAAGAAGTGGTAATGGTAAGTCCAACGCTTCAAATACTGGAACTGTATAATCAATCACATCCTCCTTGTTCATAGGAGGGAACAATATGTTTAATATTTCAGGTCCTAGGTTAATCTTTTCCAGTTTGGTAATTGCTTCCGTTCGGGATAAATCCGTTAACTGGTAAATAACATCTAATGATTCATCTGATAAACCTATTTCCTTTGCTTTGGATATTGCCTTTTCATAGGTTTCATCAGTTTTTGGCGAAAGATGTGTGCCTATTTGTTCAATTATTGGGGTATGGGGTGTAAGTGCAAATTCCTGATGCATAAATCCCATATTTTTTCTTATCTGCATACGGTTTTCACCATAGTCTGCCATGTTAATCCATTGATTGTTGGTTAATATTTCAATAGAACCGCTGTCTTCTAATTCAAATCCGGCAATCATCTTCAATATCTCTGTCTTACCACTACCTGTAGGGCCTATGATGGATAATATTTCTCCTTTGTTGACATTAAATGATACATCTTCTATTGTAAGAACATGTCCTCCCTTGTACAAATAGAAATCCTTACATAAATTATTGACTTTTATAATAGGTTGACTTCTGTCCATATCAGCAATTGGATAAATCTCTTCTTCATTTTTGGTAAATTCTTCTATGATTTTTTCGGGTGTGTCTATTTTTTCTACCTTACCATTGAATATGAGCATTACCCTTTCTGCAAGGTATCTTTGAATCTCTGGTTGATGACTTACCATTATGACAGTTGTACCGTATTTTTGGTTAATTTTTTTAATGGTATCCAGTACTTCATATTTCTTTTTAGGGCTGCTCATTGTTGCAGGTTCATCAAGCAGTAATATTTCCGGTTTTTTTGCTAGCTGTCTTGCAAGTACAAGTCTTTGTTTTTCTCCACCACTAAGTACTGGTGCAAAGTGGTTTGCCTTTTCTTTAAGTCCAACTGTATCAAGTATGTCGAGGGCTTCATCCATGTATTCATCCTTGACTTCTTCAATTATAACATTTGATTCATCACCTATTTTGAGTCCATGAAGTTTGTGGATTACGTTTTCCAGTGCCGTTTTGGACCATAATCCAAATGATCTTTGAAGATGAATTGATGTTTTTTCTCTAAGGTCATTCTTGTATGAGGAATAGTTTTTAGGAGTGATTTCTATGTCATCTATAATTATTTTTCCTTCATCAAATTCCTCTACACCTCTTAGTATCCTCATGAGTGTGGATTTACCTGAACCACTTATCCCCATGATTCCAAATATTTCATTATCTTTTATTTCAAATGATACGTTGTCCAATGCCTTGATTTTGTTATTATTTTGTAATTTGTAAATTTTTGTCAGATTTTCAACTTTAATCATTTTATAACCTATTAATTTATTATTCTCTATTATATATTTTATCTGTAATTCTAATTATCTTTTGTTGATGAGGGGTGGTATGTAAAATTTTATTTCATTAGGTCACCATTATTAGCATATCCTTTGATTATATGGAAAATTTATGTTGTTATCATCTTAAAACAGTTAATTAAAGGGGTTTGATTCTATTTTTTCATATATTGTTATTGTAGGAACTTTTGTTATATTATATCTTTTTTCATTTTAATTCTTGGATAATTATAAAAACACCTCTTTTGGATTTGTCATTATTGCTTTTTTTTAACTGAATTATATTGCTTAATTTTTAATATAAATCTTATTTAATTAATTATTTTCCGTATAAATTATTTTATTTGTATTATTTTTAATTATTTGTCATGTGTAAATTATATATTCTATTTTTAATATAAATATTAACATTCAAGAAATAATTATTTCATGTGTTATTTTTTTGAATATAATATATTATAATCAAAATGGAGTTAAAAAAGAATATGTCAAATAAACGAATACTATTATTTGTAATGACAATCTTTTTCTTGATTATTAGTGTATCTGCAATTTCGGCTGCAGATGCTTCTGGAGATGATATGGCATCTTCTTCAGATATTTTACAAAATGCTGTAGATAATTCTATGGACACTCAAACAATTGTCAAAGAAGAATCTAATGTGAAAACAGCAAGTGAATCTAGTAGTGTGGAAAATGATGTTGCTGCAAATAAAGAAATAGTAAAAACCGAGCAGAACATTAAAACTGCTCCAAAAACAATAGTTGTAAATCAGAATAATATTGAGACCTATTTCTCATTTGATGAGGATACAATGGGATTAAAAGATACTGTATCAGCAGGAGACGTGCTTGATTTCCAAGGTACTATCAATAAATCTGGTAAAATAATTCTAATTAATAAACCAGTTAATATCACAGCATCAAAAGGAAATGCTTTGATTTTCTTAAATACCACAGCTCAATCAATGTTCGGTGATGAGGATTTACCTTGTTTCCAGATAAATAAAGCTGGATCATACACGAATGTAACAGGTCTTAAATTCTTCAATACACAGTTCTACATCAAGAATGCTCATCATATCAAAGTAAACAACATAACGACAAATGTAACTAAACAAAAAGTAGGAAGTGGTGTAGGTCAAACATCAATCAGGGACAACTCCTCATATATCACAGTTGAAAACTCCACATTCACTACTGAAGATAATGGTGGAAGCAGTACATTCGTATTGGCATGGGCTAGTTACTGTACCATAAGAAACAATTACATTAGAGGTATAGGTAATGTAGGTAACCTGTTATACTTGACAACATATAATGTAGAAGGTGTAGGCTCTGGTGGTGAAGTTGACAATACAGAAACCGCAAACTGTTTCAATGTAATAGACAACAATACACTAGTTGGACCTTCAACACCTGCATCAATATGTTATGGTATTGGAATCTGTGGTTCAAACAACACAGTTACAAACAATAAAATATATTACAACGGTACTGGTATCACAACCCAATGGATAACCGGTGAAAAAGGTCAAAGTATCAACACAACCATCAAAAACAATGAATTATATGGTTGTAAATTATACGGACCTGAAGGTGGGGTAGTAGCAAATAACACAGTCCACGGTGAATTAGTACCAAGTGCAACAGCTCAGATATACAACAATACAGTAGACTCAGTAAGATTATTATCAAACACGGTACTAACAGACAACACAATCAACGGTAATGTGGATATAGCTCCGGGCACTCAAAATGTTACATTAGCAAACTGTACAGTAAAAGGTAATGTAACCGTAAGAGGCGGCGACTCTACAAGTGTCATTCCTAAAAACATCACACTCGAAAACTTACAAATCGATGGATGTATAAACTTAACCAGTAAAGATGGTGGAGTATATGGATTCACAGTCAAAAACAACAACATCTCAGATGGAATATACTTTACAAGTAAAAGAAACAACCAAATAAGACATGTTGTCGTAGAAAACAACATCATCAACTCAGATGATGAATACGCAGTATACGTAAACAAAACAGTGACAAACGTAACAATCAAAAACAACCGCATCAACTCAACAGACAAAAACGGTGATGATGCAGTATACGTAAACGCTGCCGAAAATGATGTAACCGTTCAAAACAACAAAATGCCACAAAAACAAACACAGATAGCATTAAATTCAGTTACAAGTTCAATGTATGTAAACGAAAGCGTAACAATCACGGGAACATTCAAAGTTGAAGGAAAAGCAAGCAAAGCTACAGAACTAACAGTATATGATAACAACAGTAAAATAGCTACAATCACTTCAATCGGAGACAACGGAGTATTCACCTATACATATAAAGCAACCACTTCAGGTCAACACACAATAACATTCAAATTCGCACAAAACGACACATTATTTGCAAGTGAAGCAAGCAAAACAATCACAGTAAACAATCCTAGTACAACAGCTATCACATTATCTGGTAGTTCTTCTGC
>MVJJ01000109.1 GCA_003266145.1 Methanosphaera sp. SHI613 | reverse complement strand
TGAAAGCTACAAAGCAGGCACATACAACATAACGGCAGTATTCATTTCACCAGACTATGAACGTCTCGAAGATACTAAATCATTAACCATAAATTAAATTCAATATTTGTAGGATTTACTCCTACAATTAACTTATTTTTTTATATAGAGTGAGTGTTGGCATAAATTATTTTATGATAAGCTCGGTATATTACGTTATTTACTCATCTTTATCTGGATATTCTACTCGATAATTACAGATTACTCGGTAATTTATCATAATACATGGCATTTACCATCTATTTTGCATAATATTTGGGGGTTCGCCAAAAGCCAAATTTTCAAAAAGAAATAGGGTTTATGTTGTTTTTTGAGAAGTTTAAACATGTTTTAGAAAATATTATTATAGTTTTGGCGAAGCCCCTATTTAATAAAAAAAAATTTAGGTGGTTATTGCTTCCCTGAAGAACTTAGGTATCAGTCTACGATACATCTTGTTTCTCAGTATTGTCTGAATGTTTTTATCCAGTATATACGTGTCACAGTGATCGTTTTCGGCTCTCATACCTCTACCGTATGCCTGCATAAGTGTCATGATTGTCTTGTAGGCGTACCATTCCGGGTCAAGATTTTTTCTTTCATTTATCTGCTTATCTCCAAGATAAGGATATGGAACCTTGTATATTACCTGAAATTCACATTTTTCATAAGGAAGGTCCACTCCTTCACTCATCGATGGACTTACAAGTACATACGGGTCGTTTGATTTTTCAAATTCCCTAAGTATCTGTTCACGATTCTTCGAGTCATGTGAAAGTATTCTCTGTTCACGTATATGATCAATGATGTACTGTTGACATTTGTAACTGTTTGTATGAACCAAACCCTTTTCATTGTAGTGCTTGTCCATAATCTCCTTAAGTACTGGAATTGTCTTCGGTGCGGTATGCCATAGTGCACGTTTTGACATTGGACCTACAAGTTTCATGTGTATCGGACGATATTCCTTCTTGAATGGGCTTTCGCTGTGGATATAATATACCTCTTCCGGGTCTAATCCCAGCCATTTGCAGAATAAGTCCTTATCAAGTATGGTTGCACTCATAAACAGAACCTTATCCGCATACTGGAATAATGTTTCCTTAGCATACTTATCTACCTTAAGGGGCTTGAATGACACGGAATTGTCCTCAGGTGACACTACCCAATCGTCGGGATTTTTCTTTATGTTTCCAGTAATCTCCTTAATCTTTCTTTTTGTATGTTCAATACGATCTCCCTTTTGTTTAGTTAGGTTGTTGGTGTTGATGGCATTATATGAATCATAGATAGCCTCAAGAAATGCAATCCAATCCTTGATATCGGTGTATGTCATCATTTCCCTTGGTATGCTTTCCTGAATATCCTTTTGTAGTTGTTTATTGTAGAGGTTCAATTCCAGTTTGTGCATTATTTTATCTTCAATGTTATGTGCCTCGTCAAGTATCATTAGATTTCTTTTCTGGAAGTGCTGAACATAGTTGAATTCAAGGTAAGCGTAATCATAGTTTAGTAATGTGACTGGTTCTTCTATAGCTATTGCCTTCTGATTCCAGTAGGGACATTTATTGGTTGAGTTAAAGGTAAATGGTGTATTGTAATATGTTTCAGGGTCATATTCATTGATGTCTTTCTGGTTGCTCTTTTCAATTTTAATGCCGTATGGACATGAAAATTCCTGTCCGGTCCTGATGGTCTGGCATGTTCCCTGATCACACTTATTCAATGAGCCGCTATCAAGGCATGAAAAGTTGTTTCTACCTTTTACCTGGGGGTATCCGAATTCATCGGCATATTGTCGTTGAAGTTGTTTTGTCATGGTCAGTATATATGCCGGCTGGAGTATCTGACCTAATGTGGCGGCTATTGCTGATTTACCTGTTCCCGTACCGGCCTCCAGTATAATATATTTCTTGTCGTTATCAAATGCAGTAAGAATCTTTTCTATTAATTCCAATTGATTGTGTCTGGCCTCTTTGAATGGGAAGTTTTCAATTATTTCCTCGTCAATTTCCGGATGTTCGGCTTGCAGTTGTCTTTTTTCTTCAGCGCTTGGTCTTTCTATTAGGGAGTTGTACTGTTTTTTCTCATCCTCTGATTTAGAGCATACGCACTTGTTTTTTATCATTCCACAATTTGGGCAAAATATTGTATTCATGACTATAATATTTATTTTTCATTATTTTTTATTCTTTTGATTTTGTCAACCGGCGATTAATTTAAAGTTACTTTTGATAAATTCATGTCAATTTAATAATTGGTTTAAAAATTATATATAGGTGTTTTATTATATTAATAGTATAAAAGGACGTTAAATAAATAATAAACTTTACTTTATTTTTATATGTAATTATTTTAATTAAAAATTAAGGATGAAAAACATGGCAATAGGAAAATTATATGGAATTGGTGTAGGTCCAGGAGATCCTGAACTAGTAACAATAAAAGCGGCAAGAATTATCAAAGAAACAGATATAATATTTGCACCTAAATCAAGAAACGGTAAACCAAGTGTAGCATTAAATATCGTTCAAGGGATTATTGATGAAAGAGAAACTGAATGTGAAATACTTCAACCTCTATTTCCAATGACAGAAGACAAGGAAGAATTGGATAAATCATGGGATGATGCAGCACAAATGTTGTTTGAAAAGTTAGAAACAGGATTGGATGCAGTATTTGTAACATTAGGTGATCCTACAATATTCTCAACATTCAGCTACGTGTCAAAAAGATTACAAAAGATGGGCGTAGAAGTGGTATTGGTACCTGGAATACCTGCCATGACCGCTTGCAGTACAACAGCAGGCATTCAGCTAACAGAACAGGATGATATAATGGTGGTAGTACCTAAAGTTGATGAAAGACTTCCAAAAATATTACCATATGTGGATACTGTAGTTGCAATGAAAACGTCAAGACACCTGGACGTACTTGAAGAATGCATAAACAAAGATCCAAGAGAAAAAGAAATAGTATCCGTACAAAACTGTACTATGGAAGACGAAAATATCGTCCACGGATTTGTAGACAATAAGAAATACTTCTCAACAAGTATCATAAAGTTTAAGAAGAATAATTAAATCATTCTTCTATTTTTTCAATTATTTTATCGCATATGACCTCCCAGTTAAAGTTATCATATACTGTTTCTTGTATTTTATATGGATTAACCGCAATCTCATCCAGGCTATTCATGGCATTTTGCAACGCGTTTTGAAGTGATTTTTCGTTGTGTTCAATAATCTCGCCGTAATGGGTCTTTTCTATGATGTCCCCTGATGCTCCGACATCCGTTGAGATGATGTAATTTGCGAAGTATGCCGCCTCAAGCGTTGATATTCCAAAGCTTTCGCTATGGGATGTGCAGCAGTATATCCTGCTTTTGGCATATTCCTCGGACAGGGTTTCTTTGTCCCAGATGTATCCTTTCAGAATTATCTTTTCCTTAAGTTCGGGATTATTTTCAAAAAGGTCATTTAAAAACTCTTCCATATCCTCCTCCACTTTCCCTATAAGTATTAGCTTCCAATCATCACTGATGCATTTGCTGAAGGCATCAATCAGCAGGTCAATCGACTTGTTTTTCTTTTCTATATATCCTACGTAGAGTATTCTATTTTCTTTATCATCAAGTCTGTTGTCGGATTTTCTAATCCCATTTGGAATGTAGAGTAACTTGTCCTTGCTTATGAAATTCCCCAGTAATTCATAGTTTCTTCTAGTTTCTATGCTGATGACGTCTATCATGCCGAATATAAATTTGGCATACAAGCGTCTGAGGGAGGGAAGAATTCCCTTACGTTTGATGAGAAAGTCAATGATTTCATTGTTCGCATCCAGTTTCAGATAGGTCTTTCCACTTCTATTTCTTAGTTTGTAGCAGACAATGTAACTGAGAATAAGGTTGTAGTTCAGGTGATATAATTGGAGAACGTCTATTTCTTTGGAGTTCGTCTTGAGATATTCAAGAACATCCCTCTTCTGATTACCGGTGTTTTGAATAAATTCCAGACTGAAGTTATCCGATTTCATTTTTTCATCCAGATAGAAGTACTCATCATTATCATAGGTGACGATATGTGTATCGTATCTATCGGATAATGTATATGGAATCATTCCCACGTCCTTTGTCAGATTGTAGTTGTACAATCCCGGAAATATGCAAGTGTAGTTTTTCATCTGTAACTTCCTTATTCTTTAAAGCAGTATATTTCGACCTGTTTTTTAATGATGTGTGTCATCTGTTTTTCATCAGCTGCAATAGGTTCTCGTAGCATGTCAAGCAATTCAAATTCTGTATCTATGATTTCTTCAACTCTGTATAAAAACCATGAGGTTTCTTCATCCTTTTCTTTTCTATTGAATAATGGATAATCAAAGCCTTCAGTATTAAATCCCTTTTTTCCGCTATATTCAATTGTCATATCGTCATCGTCGTGTAATATAATTTCCACTTGGTTTATACCTTTATTTTCTTTAAGATCTTCAAATCTATAATGGTATTTGTCATTGATGTTCATAGTCGTTGCCTCAAAAATTTTACCTTTATTAATATATTTTAAAATCCATATATAATAATAATTGTTGAAAAGTCAATTAATAGAATAAACATCTAAATAGGTTATGTGATTGTTATGTCTAGCGGTATTATAGGTAAATTTTCAAGAAATGCCCTCTTATTTTTAGGTGGCGTAGCGGTAGGTTACTCAATTAAGGTTATCATTGATGATGAGTCATTTAGTCAAGTGAAATATTCTGTTTATGAGATGATGCATAGAAGCAGCGTCAGGTCTGATGACTATATCGACGTTGAGGTTAATGAATAATCCATAAATAAATTAAAGGGGTTTTATTATTAAATCTAAGCTTTCTATAGTTCTTCTTAATTGGAATGGGCATGAAGATACGGTTGAATGTTTAAATTCATTGTCAAATATAAATTATGATGATTTCAATATATTGTTGGTTGACAATAATTCAAAGACAGAATCCATAGACTACATTAATGATTACTTGAAAAATCAGGACTCTTATACATATGAAACAATTCACTCTAATGATTTG
>MVJJ01000091.1 GCA_003266145.1 Methanosphaera sp. SHI613 | reverse complement strand
AGCAACCTGATTTTCAACAGCAACTAATACATTACTTATATACAATATACAAAATAAATAAAAAGTATAAATAAAAATAAATAATTATATAGTCTCTAAATAATATATTAATTAATAAGTTAAAGAATAGTTAAAAATAAGTGTACTAAATAAGGAATTTTTTTCGAAAAATTTGAAAAATTAATTTTGGCCAACACTCTGTCCACCTTAAAAAAGTTAAACATATATGTAATCATATGATATATCATCTATTATGATAAATGAACGGATGCATTTTGAGCGTCTTTAGAAATTTATCTAATGTATTGATGGAATTTGATGGGAGGAAATTTCATTCGGGACATGATTTGGAATAAATTGATACAATTTTTTTTGGGTGATGTATATGAAACTTGGATTTTCAACTTTGGCATTATTCATGAAATCCAATGAGGATATAATTGAAATTGCCAAAAAACATGGATTTGAGATGATTGAATTATTGGCAGAAGACATATTCTTTGAAAAGGATAATTATGAATACTCTGATTGTGGCTTGGATGTTAGGATACACGCGGCTACAGTTGACATCAACATTGCAAGTGTCAATAAGGGTATCCGCTCTGAAAGTCTACGGCAGATGATTAGCTGTGCATCTTATGCCGAAAAAATCGGGGCAAAAACAATCACGATTCATCCCGGAAGGGTTGGCCGTAATGATTCCCGTTTAAGAAAGTATGCATTGGATTTGACCATTGAAAGTGTTGGCAGAATAATGGATGAAACAAACGTGGAGGTTTCAGTAGAGAACATGCCTGTGAGAAAATCCTTCTTGGCAAATACACTTGATGAGTTGGAATTGATACGTGATTCGACGGGATGTAGCTTAACCATTGATGTGGGTCATGCAAATACTACCGATACTCTAAGTGAAATGTTAGAATTAAGCAATATCTCTTATTGTCACTTGCATGATAATGATGGTGTACATGACCAGCATATCTCGTTGGGTGATGGAACCCTTGATTTAAGTCTACTTAAGAAGATAAATCATGGAATCATAGAACTCAATAACTTTGATAATGTACTCAAAAGTAAGAAAGTATTGGAAAATATATAAAATATTTAATAATAATAAATATATACTATATATTGTATAGTAAATTATGAACGATGATAAAATATTTAAAATATGTATTCTTACGACCATTGTAGGATTGACAGCAATAATCATATTAAGTCCATATGTAAGTCCGGAAAAATTATCCCTGGAAAGAATTGATAACTCCAAAATCGATAATCAGGTGGAAGTAACGGCTATCATTGAATCAGTTCACATCACCAAGGGTGGTACACGTATAGTAACATTGTCTGATGAGACTTCTAAAATCAACCTGATAATATTTGCTTCAACGGTCAACGTGGCCGATTTGCAACCCGGCCAAAAGATTAATATAAAAGCTAAGGTAACCTCCTATAATGGTCAGCTGGAATTGATTCTTGAGGAATCATCCAATTTGAAAGTCATATCATAGAACTATTTTTTTTTCATTATTTTTTTTAATCTAGTTAAACAAATATATCACATAATCAATATATGTGATGATGATAATGAATTCGACTCTTGATAGAAAACTAATAATTATACCTGTATTAATTTCATTTTTAGTGGCATTGCTACTTTTGTACAAATTTTCTTATCCCATTAGCTGGGATGTCTATTATCACATTCACATGGCGGAATTATACTTAAATAATGGATTGGTATTCTGGGATTATCAGACGGTAGCACCTACAGGTAGGCTTATCATGTATCCTCCATTGTTTCATTTTATTCTCGGATTCTTTGCCAAGTTATTTAACATAAGCGTATTTGACGCTTCTTTAATCGCACAGCCGCTATTTGCATTTATATTGATGTTTGCGATTACATTTGTTGCATACAGACTCTCCGATGATAATGTAATGGTGGATTTATGTACGGGATTTATTGCAATGATGTCCTTTGCCACATTCAACAGGGCAGTAATCTGCACTCCGGCTACACTTGCCATAGCCTGCATGATGTTTTGTCTGTTGTTTTACTACGAGGCCTTCAAGGAGGATAATCTCCGGAAGATATTATATTCGGCAATATTCTTTGCATTAGTAAGTAACCTGCACATGGCAACTGCCATCATAACATTGGGGGTGCTGGGATTGTACTCATTGTATTTGATAATATCGTGCAAGGTCAATTGGAGATACATTATTGTTTATGTTATCCTCGCGGTCTTGTTGTCTGCACCATGGTGGTTGTATATATCACTCAATTATCAGATGGTATTCAATTCCATCGCCGGCAGTTATCTGCGTATTGATGAGTTTTTGATTAAGTACTATGGAATCATCCCATCACTCTTTACGTTTGCTGGCTTCTACAGTCTCTACAGGAACTGGTCAGATAAAACAGTATTCCTGGGTATATGGTCATTGTCTATCGTGGCTTTAAGCCAGGTTCCAATTTTGGGTGTTGATACTGTTTCAATCAGATTATTTGAAGTCAGCGCTTATCCACTTATCCTGATAGCTGGTATTGGTGTCTATGAAGTCTTAAACAGAATAAGTAAAGTCAATTTGAGATATTTGGTCCTGGCATTAGTGATATTATATTCAATATTTGCATCAGTTGCCTATGTTGATAGCTATACGCCGGATTTGTTGGATGATGACGACTGTAACGAAACAGTATTGCCCGATGCGTTTCACATGGTTTTTGACCCGATTGGAAGTATTTTAAGGCCGTCCATCATATCCGATCGTTACGGAAGCAGCATGTTGGCACATAGCCGCTATGACATGACCCGTTACATGATAAAAAACAACATCTCAGGTATTGTGGTATCACAGGATGCCATTATGGATACGATTATTGTCTCATCAACAAACGCATCGGTCATCTACGGCGGATTTACCGAGTCAATACCCGAATATGTGGTTGACCCTGTTCACATAGTAAATAGTCAGGCAAGCCTTGGCGAGCTTGATGAGCTGGGCATAAGATACCTGTTAATCAGGAAGGATACACCTATAGCAACATATGCAGAAGTTGAATATGAAAACGATGACTATAAATTATGCAGGATAGTGCTCAAATAAGGTGGCTAAAATGAAAAAAGTACATAAATTATTGGCGCTTGCATTAATTATAATTGTGGGGATTGTAATTGCAGTCAATTCATTCTATGCAGACAGCATAGACTGTGATGAAAATACCCTGATAATTTCACAATGTACAGGTAATATGAGGGGATTGGAAACGGGAGTATCAGTGTATGCAGGATACAACGAAGTTCCAATGCTATTGTCAGATAAGAAGATACCAGCACAGATAGCTAACTGGCTACCCTCATACATATCCCAAAATAATATCTCCAAAATCATCGTGGTAGGAGATATGGATGCAGACCAACTTCTAAAACTTAGGATGATGGGAACAGAAGTAAGACAAGTACAATCTGATTCAATAAGCTCTATCCTGACTAAAATAGCAGATAATACCAAAGATAAAAACAATGATACGGTAATATTCACAGCATCCGATCCGATGGCAGGATTTCTCGGAGCACATCTCAAGGCTCCGGTATTCATAACTGCAAACAACAGTTCCTATTCATCAAGTGAAGCGTTGGATGAAAATTACATAAAATATCTTGACGAACATGAAATCAACCATATCCTAGTGGTAGGAAGCCTTCCCGAGAATATAATGAACAAATTGAATGAATATAACGCCACAGTAGAAGTGATAACAGGCCAAAGCAGTGCCGAAGTCAGCATCAACGTAAACGAGAAGCTAAAGAATGAAGGATACATAAACGAATCAAAGGCATACTATGGATTCTATGGTGAACTGCCCGCAGTCATACCATCAGTAATACGAAGCGGCGCATATTTAATGGAAGACTCCTCATTCGATACACGTACAATAAATTATCTAAAAAACAACAATGTAAAAGAGATATACGTTACTAGAAACACGGAATCAGATTATATCCAAATGGAGGAGACGGACTACATATCATCTGATGTAATAAATAAATTTAAAGAAAACGGATTTAACGTAAGCTTTCTAACAAAGGACAGAACCTTGGATGAGGCAACAGGATTATATGATACAAAGATGATACTTCTTGAATCATCAAACAACATATCCTCCAACGACATGCTAAATACCGCCGAAAGTCAAAAGACACTTCCGCCACTAATTGAAATGTTAAACAACAAAAAATACGTTGACTCAAACAACATAACCGTAGAGGTAACCTCACACGACAATAACACATGGACAGTCAAATGGAGTACAATACACCCATACACTTGGATAAAATACAACGACACCACATACTATGCAACAAGTAACACGGGATATGAATACTACTGGACCTACAACAACAACTCATGGAGAGTCGACTACAAACACAACAATACCACATATTATAATGTCACCTGGAAAGAAAACGATGACAATACCTGGACTGAATTACAACAAGATAAAAACTATACATGGAGTTATGACGGAAGTAACTGGAAGTGCTACAGCAGTGATGAAAAAATGGTTTATAACCTATCCTCTCTAAATAACTCAACTTA
>MVJJ01000165.1 GCA_003266145.1 Methanosphaera sp. SHI613 | reverse complement strand
TAGATAAATTTTAATATTAATTATTATAAAGATTATAATATTATATAATAAATTTTTAAATCAAGGTCACATACATGAAGATAGCAATAGGTTTAGGGGAAAATAAGAATGTATTAAAGGCAATTAAGCAGTTTCCATTTGAAATCAAAGTTGCCCGTACCAATACGGAATTATTAGATTATTTTCATAATCCCGAAATAGATGGCGTAATTAGAGGTTCATTGGAATCCAACATCATAATGGACTTGAAAAAGGAATATCCTCACATATTCAGAGCATCAATTCTCGAAATAGACAATCACAAATTTATGTTGGCACCTGTAGGTATTGATGAATGTGATACCATTCGTGCAAAGAAGGTTATTGTAGCTGAATGCTCACGTATTGTTGAATTGGCCGGATATGAACCGAAAATTGCATTATTGTCAGGTGGTCGTAAGCAGGATAAGGGCAGAAGTCCTAAAATCGATCAAAGCATTGAGGAATGTGAACAGGTAGTGAATGATTTAAAAGAGGAATATAACATAAAACATGATTATATCCTGATAGAAGAAGCGATTAAAGACCATGCAAATATTATTATTGCACCCGATGGAATAATCGGAAATATTATTTTTAGAAGTCTTGTATTGGTTGCCGGAATAAAAAGTTATGGTGCATTAACATTAAAGCAGCCAAACTTATTCATAGATACATCCAGATCACAATCTGTTGAAGGATATGTTAATTCTATTAGATTACTGGTAAACATTATCGAATCTAAAAGAAAATTTGATAACGACAAACAAATAAAGGATGATTAACTTGATATTATTACAACCGTTATACTCAGTATATGAATGGTACATCTCAAGAAATCTAGATAAATCCAAGATGCCGAAGCATGTTGCGATTATCATGGATGGAAATAGACGCTATTCCAAGATGCAGGGAAATTTAAAGGCCATTGAAGGACATAAAAGAGGTGTTGATACACTTGAAAATGTTTTGGAATGGTGTGTGGATTTAGGTATAGAAATCGTTACGGTATACGCTTTCAGTACCGAAAACTTCAATAGATCATCTGAAGAGGTTAAGGATTTGATGGATTTATTCGTAAAAAGCTTTTTAAGCATTAGTACCAATAAAAAAATCCAAAAACATGAAGTTAAACTAAAAGCTGTCGGTAAATTAGAACTATTTCCGGAAGATGTTCGTGAAGCAATAGCAGACGCTGAAGAATCAACCAAGAATTACTCAAAACACCAGATTAATATTGCCATGGGATATGATGGTAGGGTAGAGATAGTTGATGCATTCAAAAAAATTGCCAAAAAGGTTGAAAAAGGAGAAATTACCGCCGAAGATATAAATGAGGATTTGATTAATGACAACCTTTATACTGCAGGATTGGACGATCCTAACCTGATAATCAGAACCAGTGGGGAAGAACGTCTGAGCGGATTTCTGTTATGGCAATCATCATACTCCGAACTATACTTTACAGACAGCTTATGGCCGGAGTTAAGGAAAGTGGATTTTTTAAGAGCAATACGTTCATATACTGAAAGAAAAAGACGATTCGGAAGATAGGAGTTAAATTATGATTGATGCACATTGTCATTTGAACTTTGAAGATTTTAACGATACAAGAGAAGACATAATTAAAGAGTCAAAAAAGGAATTCAAATATATCGTTGACTGCGGAGCAAGCATAGAGGGAAATATACGCTCCCTGGAATTAAGCAAACAATACCCTAATTTCATAAAGTCAACAATAGGTTACCACCCAATATATGCAGGTGTAGACAATAAAGAAAGAGTTAATGAAACGTTGAATCAGATAGTCGATAACCTGGATGATATCCATGCAATCGGTGAGATTGGATTGGACTTTGCTACACCAAGACCTGAAGATGAACTAAAAAGACAGCACAACGTATTCCATGAATTATTAACATTAGCATGTGAATATGATATGCCTGTAGTTTTACATGTGAGAGAAGCCGAACAGCATGCATTGGATATCGTTAAAAAGTACACACAACTTCCAGACGTTATCTTCCATTGCTTTAGCGGCAAAAAAGAGACTGCGGTAGAAGCCGTGGACTATGGATATTATATATCCTTCGCTACAAACGCATTGTTTTCCAAGAAGCATAAACAGAACATTAAGAAAGTTCCCCTGGAGAATATGCTGACAGAAACTGATAGTCCTTACCTGTCACCCGTTAAGGGACAACCGAATCAACCAGCCAATATCAGAAAGACAATTGAAAGAATTGAACGAACAAAAAACATTGAATTTGATGAGATAGAGTCAATGACCGAAAAAAATGCCATCAAGGTATATAAATTATGAGAGTGTGTTGACATGGAAGATATGGTTAAATTATACATAGAAAAAAGAAGGCAGTATCAGGAAAAAATATCATCCGACCTACAGAAGATTGAAGAGAACGTTTATGACATATGTGAAATAGGAGACTACTTCAGCATCAAAAACGATGAGGAAATCATCACAGTCAAGGCTATCAAATTAGATGGAGATAAGCATATTGCAATAAAAAGCGGCAACATGAATGATTTTATAGCTTTAAGCAATCTTAGATTAACAGATCATCCTGATTTGATATTGTGGGTTATTCAGAATTCAAAAATCATCGAAAAGGGATTTAATGAGGTATTAATCAATGCCGTCAGGAACGGTGAAAACATAATAAACACATTAAAGGCCTTGAATCCTAATTATGAATAAGCACATGTCATTAATAAGAATGTTTACACGTGATGATTATTATGAAACCATTTATCCACTTGAATTCTGCAATGACGGCCGATGGTAAGATTGCCGCCAAAGATTCCACCCTAAAGATTTCCGGAAAGGAAGACTTGGTGCGTGTTCACAGGTTACGAAAAGAATATGATGCAATTATGGTTGGAATAAATACCGTACTAATTGATAATCCACGCCTTAGCATCCATAAGATTGATTCTGAAAAAGAGGATAATCCAACCAGGATAGTTATTGACAGCAAAGCACGTACTCCTCTTAATTCAAGAGTATTGAATGATGATGCAAAAACCATTATTATAACCTCAAATAAGGCTAAAAAAGAGGATGTAGAAAAGTTATCAGAAAATGCAACCGTTTTATGTGCGGGTGAAGATAGAGTTGACCTTAGTGATGCAATGGAGCAGTTATACCACTTGGGCATTAATTCTATTTTATTGGAAGGCGGTGCAACACTCAATTTTTCCATGCTTGAAGAGCAGTTGGTCGATAAGATTTCAATATGTATAGGATCCAAGATACTTGGAGGAAAAGAATCCATTACGTTAGTGGATGGAAATGGTTTTGATAAGGATTCTTGTGTAAAACTAGAAATAGAAGATTATTATAAATTAGATGAAGACCTTGTAATCGAGTATAAGGTCATCTATTAAAATTAGCTTATTATTTTTTAAAATTAAAAAAAAGGAAATTATAAGTTAATTCCTATTTTTTTCAGTATTTTTTGTGGATTATATTTTAAAAGGTTATCCAATTCACTTTCAGGTATTTCAGCACCTCTGGCTATTCTTACTGCAAGTTCATATGGAATTAAATCATCAGGTGCATGTGTATCACTGTCCAATACAAGGTTAGCACCATATTCCAATCCTAATTTAGCAACGTGACCGTTACCGAAACAGTGCCCTTTTCTACCGCTGATTTCCAATGACACATCATTATCTATTGCTATTTCCACTTCTTCAGGTGTGATTAATCCAGGATGACCTAATATGTCTATTTCAGGACATTCTGCTGCTGCACGATTTGTACCTGGCCTTACAGGTTCCACAATTGTTTCACCGTGAACTACAACGATTTCAGCGCCGTAGCTTCTTGCCTTATTTGCTAATTTATCTATTACTTCAACTGGAGTGTGTGTGATTTCTACTCCTGGAATTACTTCAATATCCCAGTTGTCACGGATATCATTTACTGCTTCGACTATTTTTGATGCCACTTCTATGTTTGATGCATCAACGTGATCGGTTATTGCAATGGCGCTATGGCCTAAAACGTCAGCTCTACGGACCAATTCTGATGGTAAGAGTTCACCATCACTAAATATACTATGGGTATGTAAATCAATTCTTTTGTTTTCAGACATGTTATCCTCTAAAAAATATTTTTTTATTATTTTAAAATTTTTATAATATTTATGAATTTGTAATTATATATATTATTATATGATTAAAGAAGTTAAAGTATTTGTACCCGGACATATTACAGGTTTTTTTGAAATTATACAAAACAGCAATCCCTTGCTTAAAGGCTCAAGGGGTGCCGGTATAACATTGGATGAGGGTGTTGTAACTACATGCAGCATTTGTGAAGGTAATGGTAAGCTAGAAATAACCGTCAATGGAAAAAAGGATAAATTCAATACAATCAGTAAGAAAACTGTTGATATAATTGCAGATAGATATGATGTTAACCTGGAGGATTATGACATCAGTATTAATCATGAACTGAAATTGGATATCGGTGCCGGTTTTGGAACCAGTGCAAGTTTTGCATTGGGCATCAGTTCCAGTCTGCCTTCCTTACTTGGCATTAACATTACGTTTAAAGAAGCTGGTGAGATTGCACATTTGGCTGAAGTATCCTTATCCAGCGGTTTGGGAGACGTTATCTCCGAGATGTATGGTGGCTGTGTAATCAGACTCAAGGAAGGTACACCAGTAAATGCAGTTATTGATAAGATTCAAATCACGAAACCTATATATGTTATTACAAAAACGATAGGTTTACTCAATACAAGTACAATAATTGAAAATCCAACCCATCAGATGAGAATAAATAAGAGTGGTAGTCGTTTGCTTAATGAGTTAACAAATAATCCTAACATGGAAAACTTCATCAAATTATCAAACAGGTTTAGCAAAAATACACAACTCATAAACGGTGAACTTGAAGAGATAATAGGGCAATTAGAAGAGGATAGCATAGGTGCATCAATGGCCATGCTCGGAAATACTGCATTTGCATTATCATATTCACCAGATACCCAAGTTGACGATTGTCTGGTTACAAAAATCAACACGACAGGAATAAAATATC
>MVJJ01000052.1 GCA_003266145.1 Methanosphaera sp. SHI613 | reverse complement strand
GGAATTGTACCGGATACTATAGATGAATTGATAAAGCTTCCCGGTGTAGGACGTAAGACTGCCAATTGTGTATTGGTCTTCGGATTCCAGAAGGATGCCATACCTGTAGATGTACATGTACACAGGATATCAAATAGGCTGGGCTTGGTTCATACTAAGGAACCTGAAGAAACAGAGGACGTGCTTCGTGAAATCCTGCCGCAGGAATTATGGCTGCCACTAAATGACCTGATGGTACAGTTTGGACAGAATATATGCAAGCCAATCAATCCACAGCATGAGGAATGTCCATTTACAGATATGTGTCAAACATATATTGAGGGATTGGAATAAAAAAAATCTCATATTGATGTATCATTGATTTTCCAATTCTTTTTAACTTTTTTTGTATGATTTTTGCATGTTTTTCCTATAAAGATATATACCTTTTAAATTACCTGTTAAATCATTGTATACTAATTCTTCTTAAATCATATGGTATCAGTAAAACATATCTTTTTTATGCTGAAAAACTGAACGAATATTTAAATTATTGACAAAATAAATACTTTTTCAAAATGAGGATATAAAAATTTATTATTAAATTATTATAAAAATATTTGTATGTCTCAAACAAGAATTACAGCTAATGCTAACAATAATATTAACTCTGTATCAAATCATTTAACTGATGATGAAATAGGCTCTTGGAGAATTGTTAAACTAAAAAATCATGGAACTATAAAAGTTAGGATTGGTTGGAAAAATCTTAAACAAAGTGAATATACCGAGGAAGGACCTTATTTAATTTCTGGAAAGCACATCAAAGATGGAAAAATACAATGGGATAACTGTGACCATATTTCAATGGAAAGATATAATGAATCACCTGAAATAGCGCTCATGGAAAACGATATAATATTTTCCAAGGATGGAACTCTGGGAAACCCTTCAATAATTAAAAATCTTAATGAAAAAGCCACTATCAATGCAACTATGATGTTAATCAGACTCGACAAAGAAATCCACCCAGATTACTTCTATCAAATATTGCAATCCGATTATTTCAATAGGTTTTTAAATAATCATGCAACTAAAAGTGGGATAGATCATATATTGGTCAATGATTTTGAGAATTTTGAATTTCCACTCCCATTATTATCCGAGCAAGAAAGAATCATACAAGTACTTGAAGCCTTTGATAAAAAAATCGATTTTATAGGAATAACCTCTAATTTGTTACAGTCATATAAAAGATATCTTTTCAGTGTTTTATATCCGGATAAATCTAAACAATCATCCATCACTCATGATAATAAAAAAGGCATGTGGTGTTATAAGTCCCTGAAGGATATCGGTGTTATTACCACGGGAAGTACACCTAAAGGCAGAAAAGAGGAAGTGTTTGATGAGGATGGGATGTTATGGGTTACGGCTAACGATCTTGGAAAAAACAAGTATGTCACTGATACAAAAAGAAAGATTAATAGGGATTTATTAAAAAAATCGAAAGTGATGCCTCCGGGTAGTGTTTTTGTATCATGTATTGGAATTATTGGTAAAATCGCTATAAACAGGTCATTAGCAACTTGTAATCAGCAGATAAATGTCATAACACCATATGATGGCTATGATAGTGAATACCTATATTATACCTTACAAAGATATAACCGGCTATTGAATTCTCATGCCAGTCAATCGGTTACACTGCTACTGAATAAAAGTGAGTTTTCAAGTATAAAAATTCCAGTAACAGATATGGCCTCCCAGAAACGAATCGTTAAAATGTTATCCATGGTAGATAAAAAATTGGACTTACTTAAAAGAAAGCGTGAATTAACAAGAAATTATAAGCAAATGGTCTTTAATAGTCTTGTATCAAGTCCCGAATGAATTTCAATCTTATAATTTTTAATCAAAAAATAGTACTTGAATTGGTGGGGTTTAAAATGTTTGAGAAATAAAAAAAGGGTTTAGTTATCAACTTCTCCATAAAAAAAGAGAAATTTGATTAAAGATTAAAAATTATCTTTTAAGATTTTTAACCTCGTCTATAAACATTGCAAGAACTTCTTCCTGTAATCCTTCTACGAATTTGAGTGATCCTGCAACTTCATGACCTCCACCGTCTGCACCGGCTTGTGGTATTTCTTCCTGAATCTTTGTTATTACATTGTTTAGGTTAAACTCGAAGTCGTTTTTGATGACTTCAGTTGCCCTTATTACTGCAAAGTCAGGTCCGTTTGCCAGTGTCATTATTGGCTGGTCTTCACCTTTTTCCTGTACAATCTTATCATGTACGTAACCTGTTGTTTTACCAGGTGCTGGGTATGTGAATTTATGTGCGTATTTTTCAACATCCAGACGGTTTAACTGAATACCGTTATCGAAGTGTATTGTTTCAACGTTTGGCATTGCAGCTTTAAGTTGTGTTTCAACCCTTTTATCGGATTCCTTCATCAGTACATCCAATAGGTTGTCTTGACGTTCCTTATCTTCAAGTCCGAACAGTACGTTCATTATTCCTCTTCCGTTCATGAATCTTAGGAAGTATGACTCGAAGTCTACACATGTTGCTACCTTATCAAGGTCATCACGGTCATAGCCTTCCTTAGCTGCAATTTCAAGGTATTGATCTACTTCATGACATTCTGCATGATCGCCAATTGCTGCTATGGCTGGCATGTGTTTGATTTTTTCACGGACATCCGGGTTAATCATTATTGCCAGTTCCACTGCAAGTGCTCCGGCTGTTAATTGGCTGTCTCCATCAACTAGGTATGGGTTTACATGTACATCGACGTATTCATCAATCAATGCTTTTCCATCTTCTACCTCACCTGGGTAGTGGTGGTCTACAACGATTGATTCGATACCGAATACTTTTGAGTGGCTTAGTGCTGCTGCATCCTCTTCGGTTGAACCGTTATCCAACAGTACAAGAAGTGGTAGTTTTTGGCCGTGTCTTTCCTGATCTTCAAGTGCGAATGATAAGTCTTTTACGACATCTTCCAATTCATAGAATGGTGCTTTACTTGGAGATCTTTTAAAGAAGTGCCATTCAGCGTCTGCATCGTTGCTTTCTTCTCTAAGTAATGGTAGTACAGCATGTTCTACTGCTAGTCCTGCACATATTCCATCTGCATCCCAGTGATGTCTGACAAGAATTGAACGACCGTCAAATATTGCTCTTCTGATTGTCTTTGCTGCAAGCTCCATTTTAGGTCTGAGTCTGTCAAGAATTTCACTTTCAACTAGGAATTCAACATGTTCAGGTTGAGCCTTTTTATCTATGGCCTCTTCTATTTCGTTTCTTAGTTTTGCTTCTTCTTCGCTGTCAAGTTTTTCAATTAATTCTGATTCGATCTGTATCTTACCGCTGTGCAGGGATACTTCTCCCAGTACTTCTACAAGGTCATCCACTTCCAACTCCGGATACATTCTTACTCCAGGCTCGTTGAAGGCTGCTACCCATGTAACGTCACTTTCGTCACGTATGGTAAATATTGTAGGACCGCTGGTTTGTTGAATCTGTATTATTTCACCTTGAATGGCAACATTACGTCCTATGTTCTTTTCTGATAGGTCTGCGATATGTGTTCTTTTGACGTTGCGTTTTACTTTTACTACTTCATAGTTATTACCGTATCTTGTCTTTGAGTATGTTAGGTCTACATCCATCTTACCCTTGTGTGGCTTGATTTCAGCTACTCTTACAACGATTTTATCTCCTACTTTTTCTTTAGGATTTCTTGTTCTGAGTAGTCCATATACACTTTTGCTTAAGCTGACAAAGAATCCATATTTTTCTACTCTGGTAATAACTCCTTCATAGCTACTGCCTATTTCAAGGTCTTCTATTTGACATGAAGGATTTAATACATATACTATAGGCTTTGTATTGTTTGGCCTGTGATATGTATTTTTATCATTTTCCATATATGAATCTCCTATTTTTTAGATAAATCTGTTATTTATCTTATCCTGATATGAATTTTTCAGGGTGTTGTTGTTCTAATTGGCTACGTTTATCTGAATATTGTGTTATGTTTTGCAGGAGTTTGTTTGAATTCGTGTAATGTGTGTATGCTGATGATGAACTGTTATCTCTAACGTTTATTCCCTCGTTTATTTCATTTACTGCATTAATCTTAATATTGATTTCAGTAAGTGTCGCATTAAGGTATTCAACCAGTACTTCATCTTCCTTGTTTTCGGCTATCTGAAGTGCTGTTGCGGTCTTATCACCAGCAATTGAGTAGTATTTCAGGCTTTCATTGAATTTTTTCTGAGCATCAAGATATTGTCTGTTGTTCAATGATAATACCGCTTGATTGTACTGTTCATTCCCCTTGTTTAAGTTTGAATTGATGGTGGGAATCTCCGAGTCAATTTTATACACGTTGGTTATATAAATTAAACCTGCAATTACTAACAGTAGTAATATTATAAGCATAATGGCTGCCTTTTTATTCATATAAACATTACTCCATAATCTTAAAACAATATATATTTATGTTTTTTATAATTAAAATAAGGTTCTATTTTTCGGTTATATGTTAAAGTATATGTGTATAATTATTATGTGAATATGTCGTTATATGTCTATCTGTGCTTCATTTATTCTTGATATTTGAAACTGTGTATTTTAAGTAATTTTGAAAAATGTGATTATTATCAAAACATTTAATAATGATAAAAACTATAAATTATATTAGGCTAGGTTGGGAGGTTAGTGGTCTCTTGTAAGCTCAAATCCTCTATATGGAGCGACCGAAGTTTTTGGAGAGGCATATTAAATATTAATAGGCCTATAATTGTAATGTCGAAGTTTCGCCCCATAGGATTAGTGGTAGTGGAAATCTAACTGGAGGGTTGGGTTAAACCATTTTAGTCGATTGAACGGGTCAGGTCTGGAAAGAAGCAGCTCTGTTTCGGACAACTGATGTTTATGGATCAGCGGGGTGGAGTTACGGTTATAGATCACCTATTTCTATGAGGTATGTCCATCCAATTACATGCCGCTATAATAGAAATATTTAAATGTAATAAAGTATATATTATTATATAGACTTGAATAAAACTTATTTTAACAATTGTCGAGATGGCCCAGCCTGGTACGGCGGTGGCCTGCTAAGCCACTGGAGAGATCTCCACCCGGGTTCGAATCCCGGTCTCGGCGCTTTTTACTTTTAACTAATTTTCACTTAAATAATTTAATCCTCTTATCTATAAAATAATTTATACTATTTGTGATAAAGGATTAAATATAATAATTCAATATCGTGATTAAATATGACATCTGATGCAGAAAAAGAATTCCTATCTCAGGCTCAAAAAGAAGTGCAGAAACGTATAAAAACAGAAAATAAGGAATTGGAATCATTACGTGTAGAACAAAAAGAACTGATAGATGCTATAGATGGTTATTCAAATTTCTACAATGATCTTTGCAAGTTCTTTGAAGAAAGCAGCAAGGACTTCCACATGGAAATCGATGAATTACCCGATTATTTCAGAAGCAATATAAATGAGGTCTACAGAAACTACGTACAGATAAAGCATGATGCATTAGATGAAATACAGGTACTTGAAAAATACATCCAAAGCAACAAACGTAAACTAAACGATACCAAAAGAACGCTTAAATTCTATAGGTCACAGTATCTGGACAGTGACTTCTTTGAGGAATGTCTACCATTGGTAGTACTCTACGAGGATAAAATCAATATAATCAAAAACAATGAAGAAAACTGTCTTGTGATTATAGAAAAACTTAAGCAAATAATTAAAAAGCTTGAAAAATGGGGTTAAATAGTACATCTTTTGTCCGTTTTTTATCTTATTCTTTTTCAAAATACTTTCATGATTTCTCATATACTTCTCAAATTTCCTTTTTTTTAAGGGTCCATTTAGTCCATTTTTTCTATTTTTTGTCAAAACTATCGAACGTTCTATTTATCATGTAATTAAATCACATATTTTTTTGAACAACCACTAATAATCAGTCAAATATGTTAATGTCATGATAAAAAAAGTAAAATATGGTGGAGATAAAAATCATTTATCAGACAATTTTCTCCAGTCTACTCATAGCCAATTCAAGATTCTCATAACTCTGGGCATATGATAATCTGATGAACTTCTCACCCTGAGAACCAAAGGCTCCACCAGGAACCATGATAACATCTTCACCAACGGCCTTCTGAACAAACTCCACAGGATTATCATGATGGAAGAACACATAAAAAGCACCATCAGGCATATGACAGTCAAGGCCCATATCATTCAATGAATTAACCACAAGATCCCTTCTTTTTCTAAACTCTGCAGTCATATCACTGACACACTGCTGGCTTGAAGTTAACGCTACATCAGCAGCTATCTGAGTAGCAGTATCAACACAGGCAATATTATACTGGTGAACCTTAAGAATCTCCTCCATTATATCATGATTGGATGTACAGTAACCGATACGAAGTCCGGTCATAGCATAAGCCTTACTGAAACCATTAATGGTAACGGTATTGTCACAGTATGACTGGAAGCTGTAATGATTCTTGCCATAGATAATCTTCTCATAAATCTCATCAGAGAATATTATAATATCATTATCCATTGCAAAGTCACTGATGGCCTTAACATCCTCCTTTTCAAGTACAGCTCCCGTCGGATTTGATGGTGAATTGATAATCATAGCCTTCGTGTTGGGAGTAACGGCCCTCTCCACATCCTCCACTTTGGTCTTGAATTCATTCTCATAAGTTGACTTTACCGGCACAGCATTGGCACCTGCCAATGTGATACATTCCTTGTATGACAAAAATGCGGGATCCTGTATCAGCACGTCATCTTTCGGATTGATAAGTGCCTGTATACTTGAATATAATGCTTCACTGGCACCAACGGTTACAATCACATCATCACTGTCTACCTTGATGTCGTTGTCTTTTTTAAGTTTTTTTGCAATTGACTCTCTTAATGCAGGTTCTCCCTTGTTCTGTGAGTAATGAGTGTAATTATTATCCAATGCATCCTTTAATGCCTCTATGATATGTGGTGGCGTGTCAAAGTCAGGCTCCCCCAAGGCCAGGTTAATGGCGGTAGGACTTGCCATTTCAAACATTTTACGTACCTGTGAAAGATTAATATTTTTTACTCTATCTGCTCCATATTCCATATGATTAACTCCGAATAATTTTTATTCTTGAATACTACTTATTAGTTTTCTATTTGAATATTATTATAATTATCAAAAAAATCATCATTTAAATATAATGGAAGTTTAATCATGAAGAAGAATATCCAATCATGACAAGTAAAAAAAAGTCTATGTAAATCATCTAAAAAAAATGCTTTTCTAAAAGGAGGTTAAGGGGGGATTTTATTCTATCGTCAATACCTTAGCATCATATCTTAAGGTATTTGATTGAGTATTACCTGCATATACGATGGTAATGTAATGAAGTCCTGCCTTGATGTCTTTTGGTAATGTGTAATCCATCTGAGCTATGGCATTCTTAACTTCAAGTGTGGTATTGGATACGATAGTCTTTGCATCCAGTTTATATGAGAACTTACCACTTATAACGTTTGTTTTTGTTTCGGAGTTAATCAGTGTAGTCTTTATTGTAATTTTATCTCCAGCTTTTGCCTTGATAGGAGAAACTGTTGCTGTTACGTTCTGTTTGTGAATGTTTAATGTATTGTTAATGATTTTTGATTCATATCTATAGTTTTCACCGAGGATAATTCTGAACTTGTTTTGACCAGGTGGAAGATACGGCACTTTAACCTTAACGTTTAGTTTACCGTCTGTAATTCTTGTCGTAAGTACTGTTCTATCACCTAACTTAATTGCTATCTGGGTGTTTCCTGAGATAACGTTTCCATAAGTGTCCTTAATGATCTTGTTTATGGTGATTTCCCCTTCACTGGTGGTGTTAACGCTGATAGGATCTAAGATGCACTGGCCTCTTAGAACGGTCATTTTAGTGGTGTTTTCACTACGCAAGTATTTAGGATCCACGCCTACGACGGTTACATTATATGTCTTACCGGAGTATCCTGCTAGTGAGAGGTTATATGTTGTTTTACCACCTTTAACTGTGATAATGGAATTACCTGATTTATCCTTTTGGCTCAGACCGTTTATCTTGAGGATGACTCTTGTATCGATTGGATTATTGTTGCTGTTTGTCACGGTGATGTTTATCAATGCATTCTGACCTGTTGCTATTTTATTTGGAGCGTTTATGCTAATTTTCACTGGTTTAGGTATAATTTTGTTTTCTGCTCCAATTAAATAAATAATTCCCTTGTTACGTATTGTTTTATTCAGTATAGTTTTTGCGTTTATTATTTTTATGCCATCGAATGAATTATCTCCATAGTATAATTTGGATTTAATGTTTGCATTGCTATCATAGTCGTTATAAATTGCTCCTCCACCTAACTCATTTTTAACATTCACATTTATATCGAAGCTATTGTTTGTAACATTTAACACTCCAATATTATTATAGAATGCACCACCATGCATGTCATTGCATGTTGCATCTATATCAAATGTGTTGTGATTAATTGTTGCTGTAGCATTTCTATTCCATAAGATTCCACCGGCTAATCTATTATTATTAGTTACTACAAATTTTATTTTAGTAAATGTATTGTTTATAAGTTCAAATTTGCCGATTTCATTATATATTAAACCTCCACCAATTCTAGGTGCAGTGTTTGTAATATTTTCAAATAGATTGTTGTAAATATACATTTTTGCTTCATAATTATCAATAACGGATGCTTGCAATGTGTTGGAATATGTGGTGTTCATATTTTTGAACGTGTTGTTTGTAATTTTAGTAGTAACATCTTGATAAGCATGAATTGATCGTCCGGTGTTGCCGTCAAATGTACAGTTATTGATTGTAACATCCTGAATTCCAGTTAATTCTATGACTGATTCTTTTTCTGTTGCCACATAATTATTTTTAAATATTGAATTTTCAATAGTGCTTTTCTGGTTATTTCCAACAATTCTTATGGCTGAACCTTTAGTTGCTTGATTATGTTCAAATAAACAATTTTTCACAGTTAAACTACCTTTACTGTTTATATTTGCTCCATTAGTTTGACCAATAGAATTAATGAATGTACAATTTGTAATGATAAGTTTTGAAGTACTGGATCCCACAATAACTGTATTGTATCCTGTTTTAAAATTCTTAAATGTTGCATTGTTTATCTTTAAGATGTTTCCTCCAAAAATTATAAAACTACTGGTTGATTGACCATCAAATACTGCGCCATTTCCATTAATTTCTAAATCAACTTTATTATTCACGCTTACTGGTCCATCTACCTTAAATGTAGTTTTATCCAAGTTCACAGTTTGATTTTTATTTTCTACCAATTTACTTTTTAATTGGCTATAATCCTTTATTTTATTATCGTTTGAATATTCCGCAGTTTTTAAATTATTGGGGGAATCTTCTGAAATTTTTTCCTTAATATCATTTTGAATTAATGTATTGTCTTTTTCAAGAACATTATCTGAATTATCCAAAGCAAATGCCATGTTGCTTGTCAATATTATTAATAATGAAATGATAATGCAATAAAACATTAATATTTTTTTATTAATGATAATCACCTCGTTTTTATGGATGTAGTAAGTATATTGTTTTTTATAGATATAGTTATCTTTTTTGTTTTTTTGGAGTCATGTTGGGGGATTGTTTTTTCAGGAATGCTATTTAAATTACATACTTAATTCGGTGATGTTGATTATTTTGTTGATATAATGAAGATTACATTTAATAGGAAACAAGTATAGACTATTAATTAACAATAAATCTGTTAGAAAAAGTAAAAGGTAATAATATGCAGTTTGTTCTTTATCATAGTAATGAATCTATAAATGATGATAAAAAAGATAAAATAAAAGAGATATTTGATAATACAACTTCAATAATATGTGAACATGTTGAATATGAATGGATGGCAGATGATAAAAAAACATTATTCATTGGAAGAAATCCTGATATTATAACATATAAAAAATATAACGTATTCGATGATAAAGACAATTCATTATCTTTTATTCATGGATGGGTTAAAAAAGTATCAGAAGATAAATTACTGGAAGCGGATAAATTAGAGTTAAATGATGATGAAGAATTAGATGGATTATTCTTATATGGTAAATTGGATAGTCAAGCTAAGGGTTCCATAATTAGAAGTTTGGAATGTCCACCATTATATTATGCTAGAAAAGATTCTGAGTACTGTATCAGTTCAAGGATATTTACAATATCAAAGATATTTAATTATGAACGGATTAACAAAAAGCATGTAGCATCCCATATTGAATTGCAGAATATGGCAGTAACTGATGAGACAATATATGAAAATATCTATTTCATACCATTCGGAACTGAAATTAACCTATCTGATAAGTTGGAACTAAATTTCAGACCTGACTTTTTATATGATGAACGTTTGACAAAGCTTTATGAAAAAAATCCCAAAGAGTATTGGGATGAATGTTATGAAAGGATTAAATCACAGGTAAAAGCATTTGTAGATAAAGGTTTGACAGAACATCTTAGTATTGGTATAACCGGTGGAATGGATTCTCGATTATTGCTGTCTTTATATCATGAACATGTAAAAGAGGCATTCACATCAGGGCCGGTTTATTCACCCGAGGTTTTAATAGGTAAAATGATATGTGACACACTCAATATAGAACATAAAACACCTTCATTAAAACAAACAGCACAATCAGAAAATCTACTAAGAAGAATGTCCATTCATATCTTCGACAGGGAATTTGAAATGAGTCCATGGGATTTAGGTAGAATATTCCCAAATCCAATGGATGGGATAAGATTGGATGGTCATGAATATCTCAAACAAGATGCTTTTGTCAAAGATTTGACTGTTGAGGAAGTATTAAAAAAATCAAGAGATGAAATAACCCACAATAATATAATAACATCCGAATACAGTTATAAAATTATTGAAGATGATATCGAATTTGAGAGAAAATATGTTGAAAACATGAATGATATCAGGAAATATCCAAAAATAAAGAAAATACTCAATAGGGGAAGATGGTTTTCGGCAGCACATGAAACAGAATTTAACCATAGATTTAATTTATTGCCCCTTGCATCAGATACATTGGTCAAATATAATTACAATGGTTCTATTCACAGTATAAACAATCTTGATTGCCATGTAGAACTTATTAAAAGAAGCAATCCTGAATTATTAGAGATACCTTTATTCAACAATCAATTCACTCAAAATCCAATTCCATCCATAGATAATAAGGTACCGGGAAAATTAAACTATAAAAACGTATATCTCGTGAAATACTATGAACATATACACAAATATATTAAAGAAAACTATTACCTGATAAAGGATATTGTTCAGGAATCATTTATTGATGAATTAACTTTGGAAAATCTTGACAGTAACGTCAGATTATCCCAAAAAGTTTACAATATCCTAGAGGCAATAGTGCTATTTAAAATACATGATGCATATAATTTTAAAGATGAATTGGAAGTGCATTTTGACGTTGAAAAAGAAGATACTGTTGATACTACAAATGAAGATACTATAAAAGCATTCATTGAATACAATAAGGATATTGTCAAATTAAAACAAGAAAAGAACAATAAAAATAAGGATATGGAGAATATTAACCAACTGTCTAAAAATATGGAAGATAAAGAAAAACTAATTGAAATATTGTACAATAATAAATATGAATTAGAAGAAAAGAATGAAGAATTATATGAAGTAATTAAAGATAAAAATAGACAAATACGTGATTTGGATAAATTTAACAAAGATAAAGCTGAATTAATAAGTAAATTAAAAGAAAATAATAGAATACTCAAAGAAAAATATCAACAGTTGGAGGATGAAAAGAAGATAATGGTAAATTCAACAAGTTGGAAGATAACAAAACCTATAAGAACAATGTCTCAAAAGGTTAAAAAAGAATAATTATCCCTCCCCCCACCAACTATTTTTTAAAGGTCAAATCAGTTTAATTACATGCTCCACAATTATAGCAGCCCTCCTCCTCACACCATGGAGTTACCTCGGCATTTTTTACCTTTTCATACTCTGACTTGAGGAATCTGTTGCTTATTCCCACGTCAATCTCATTCCAAGGTAGGCTATAATTGTCCTGTTGCTTGATTTTGTTGATGTTAACCGCAAGCTTATACCAATCCCTGAACTGTATCTTATCTCCTATCTGAAGCAATCTGTTTAGCTCACCGCCGGAGTTTGTAAGCACATATTGAATCGTTGCCTTCTTAAGGTTTTCCTGCTTATGAGAATACTTAAGCCTCGTACTGTACTTCTTGAACTTATCATACAAATCATCATAGTCAAAGCCCATCCACTGAAGAGGAGTATGAGGCTTTGGAATAAGTGGGTTGACACTGGTTCTGATGGTATTGTATCTGACACCACGACTGGTAATGCCCCTGATGAAGTTAACCAACTCCAACACATCCTCCTTGGTCTCACCGGGAGTGCCAAGAAGAAGATACATCTTAATCTTAAGCTTCAAATCCATTGCACGGTCAATGGTATGATGAATCTGGCTGTCGGTCATCGGCTTGTTTAACTTCCACCTTTGATGCTGGGTTGTCTCCGGTGCTATGGTAATGGTCTTAAGCCCGCTTTGCTTAAGAATCTCAAGAAGCTCATCACTAACACTTTCTACACGTAGTGATGGAGTTGCAATCTGAAAACCCTCCTCTGAGAGAATATTACAAAGATCCTCTATTCTACTATAGTCGCTTACGGCCTCACCAATAAGTGCCACCTTATTATGACCTGTCACCTGTCTAGTTCTTAGAGCCGTTTCAACGAGAGTATCAAGTTTTACCTCCCTTCTTGGCCGGTACATGCAACCGCTCATACAGAATCTGCAGCCACGACTGCATCCACGGGATACCTCAAGCAGAAATGCATCAGTACCAAAAGCCGGAATAAACTTTGGATTATCCGTTCTTGTGACAATCTGATAAATCGGCCGGTGTGCTTTCTCCATATTCTTCACATGCTGAAGCTTAACCTTCTGACCCGGAATATACACTCCAGGCACTTCAAGAAAATCAAATATATCAGCACGTGGATTATTGGTATCCTGGCGGATATTAACAATCTCATCAAGCATCAACTCACCATCACCAACCGCGAAGAAGTCAACAAACTTTGATATAGGCAGTGGGTTGGACGCAGCACATGGGCCGCCAGCTATAACCAGTGGATGATGAGGCTTTCTGTCCTTGGATAACAATGGGATGCCGCTGCGCTTAAGCATGTCAATCATGTTAAGATAATCCTGTTCAAACTGAAGGGTAAAACCCACAATATCAAAATCAGCTAGGGGACTACGGGTTTCAATACTTTTCGTCTGTGGATAAATGACACGTTCACAGTATATGTCCTCACGTTCATTCAGAAAGTCATATATTATATGATAACCCAAAGAACTCATTGCTACCCTGTAAATATTAGGATAACATGAGGCATAACGTGTAATTACTTTACGTGGATTTTTAACGACTGTATTGTATTCTTCAATCATGTAGTTTTCTCTCAAAAAAGTATTAATTATGATAATATATTTATAACT
>MVJJ01000031.1 GCA_003266145.1 Methanosphaera sp. SHI613 | reverse complement strand
ACGACGACAAACAACATCAAGGCTAAAATAAATGACAACATTACAATAACTGCTAAGGTAACATCAAGTGATGGAAGTCCAATCAATAACGGTTATGTAATATTTAAGATAAACAACCAGTCACTTAAGGATAAGAACAACACCTTGATTAAGGCTTATGTGAAAAATTCACAGGCAAAAGTAAACTATACTGTACCTAAGTCATGGAATAAGGATAATGTTAACATTATAGCCGTATATAGTGGTAGTGGAAGCATACTCAGTTCCAAAAGTAGTACGATGAAAGTCAACGTATCCAAACGTGATGCTAATGTTAATTTAATAGTAAATCGTAAGGTAGTTCAGGGTGGAGATATCGTTGACTTGACTGTAATTGTTATGGACAAATCTATCTCAGTTAATGGCGGTCAGGTATTGTTCAAATTGAATGGTCAGACAATTAAGGATAAAAACGGCAGGACTGTTCTTGTAGATGTTAAGAATGGATATGCAACTACAAGCTATCAGTTTGATCATGGATTGTCATCTAAAAACTGTACCATAACTGCGGTGTATTCTAACAGTATTTATAATAGGGCTGAAGGAAATGCAACCGTATTTATTAACAAGTCAAGACCTCTGATAAAGGCAGACAATATAAAAACCAATAGTAATGTTACACGCATTACCTGTCAAATAGTCGAAATAAATGGTAATCCAATCAGGGGAACAACACAGGTGGCAATTAAAGTTAATGGACAGACATTTGCTGTTACAGCAGCCGTTAACGGTACGATTAACACTACAATACCTACCAAGTTTAAGCCTGGTCGTTATATATTAAAAATAGTCGCGGGTGAAAATTATAGGTATTTTGCTACTTCAATCGATAAATTTATAGAGAAGGAATAACTAGTACTCTTCTCTTCTTTTAATATTCTTTTTTTCTAGTTTTTTTTAGTGCATTTGATTCTGAGACAATTATTTCTAATTTAATCCAAACAGGTATATCTTTTAACAGTTCAGGTAGATGTAGTTTTTATTCATCTGGCTTAGTGTTGCCTGCATTTCCACCTTGTCTGTCAGTATCCTGTCAAACGCATCGGTTATCAACGTGTATAACTTGTCTAGCTTTTCATCAACACTTAACTCTACGATCGGATATTCAATGCCAACGTTTTCAAAGACCGTTCCATACATTGAAGCTTGAGGTGTGATGAAATGTTCCAGGATGTATATTATATCCTTGCTTATCGCGTTTCCAAAGTATAATGCTTCTTTTAGTTTTTCCTCATCAAGGTTGGGATTATCATGTAATAACTGAATAACTGATGTGAATCCTTCAAAGTCATCCGGCAGGAAGTATTCCTGAACCTTATGTGCCATGAATTCACCAGATAGTTCAATGAATGTGTTTTCCAAACTCAAGTACCATGCAAATGATTCTATAAACAGGTTTTTTTCATGATTTAAAAGATGCATCATGCATTGTTTAATGATTTCATTGAATAAGTGGTGGGAAAACTCATGTAATATTGCAGTTGGTATAAGGGATGGGTCTGTTGTTTTCTTGATTAGTATATTGTTGTATGAATAGTAACTTAGATATGCAGGAAATCTTTTAGAATTGTCATATTGCACTTTTACGTAAGGCTTGGTTATGTTTAAGAGGTTATGCATTGATGCCTTCTCGGGCAGTAATTGGATATTGTCCTCTCCGATGTTTATTATGTTATACAGTACTGTATCATATGCCGTATCTGTCAGTTTTGATTTTTTGAGTATTCTTTGATTATCCTCATTGAATAATTCATAGAAGTCTTTGTAGTTTTCTGTGTAGTATTGGGCATTTTTTAATCTATGATCACATTTGATGCATGATGTGAAGTTTATCGGATTTTCATATTCACATTCGGGACACTTTATTTTTTTGTTCATAAATAACACTTCCTATTTTCTATGTTAAATTTATTTTTTATCAGTTAATTCAAATTCTTTATGGATTTATTGTTTTCTTATAATCAGCTTGTTCCAATGTGGATATTTATCAACAAATTCCACAACTTCCTTTATTATAAAATCGTAGTATTCATCAAGGCTTTTATCATAAGCTTCATGTCTATTATGCAGTTGTACATCACGCTGTGGTTCTATGATATTTTCCAGTGTAAATTCTTCTTCTTTTGATAATAGTATTTTATGTTTGGCATTGATTCCATTTTGTGTATAACACATAACGTCCTGAAATATGTCTGGAAGTATGATATTGTCTGATATGCTCATACGGTATATTGCCTCGAAATTTCTGATAAAAAACATCAAGTCAACGCTTGGATTGAGTATTTTATTGTAATGTTCGTTTATGCTACGTATCAAGTCATAATTCCAGTCGATCATATAAACACTTCAAAAAAAATTATAGTTAAAAAAAGGGGGTAAGATAATCTAGTTGTTTTCTTTCTTGTATTTTATTATATCGTTGATTGTAACGATTGGCATGTCATATCTTTTTGAAAACTCTATGATTTCAGGCATTCTAGCCATGGTACCGTCTGGGTTGGTAATTTCACATAGTACTCCCATAGGCTTAAGGCCGGCCATTTGCATTAATTCTATATTTGCTTCGGTATGGCCATCTCTTTCAAGTACTCCTCCATTTTTAGCACGTAGTGGGAATACATGGCCTGGATGATTCAAGTCACTTGCTTTTGCATCATCTGCACATGCTGCTCTGACGGTTGTAACTCTATCTGCGGCTGATACACCTGTAGTTACTCCTTCTGCTGCTTCAATTGTAATTGTAAATGCAGTACCGTATGTACTGGTATTGTTCTGAACCATTAATGGTAATTCGAGTTCATCAGCTTTTTCCTCTTTCATACAAAGACAGACTATACCGCTGCATTCTCGGATTAGTATTGCCATCTGTTCTTCTGTAACTCCTTCTGCTGAGAAGAATATGTCTCCTTCGTTTTCTCGGGATTCATCATCTGTTACAATTACACCGTTATTGTTTTGTAAAGCTTTTATTGCGCATTCTACACGTTCTTTATATGTTCCGTTTAACATTTCTTCATGATTCATTATAGTATCCAACCTGTTGTTTAATATATATGAACCAGGGCATAAAAAAAGATTTATTCAATATTCTCTTCCATCCGGACTATAACCGTCGGTTTTGGATTTTCACCAAATCTACATTCTTCATGTTAGTGGACTTATCTATTCACCACCGGTGAGGAATTGCACCTCGCCCTGAGAACATTACTATTAATATTTATATCTCTTAAAGTTATTAAATATTTGCATTTGTCTTTATTCAATTGATAAACATCGTTGTTTTAGTTTTTCTTTAGTTTTTTGAATAATATGTGTAAAGACTAAGTGAATGTTATTAAATAATGGTATGTCATTTATTGAAATTAGATTTTCATATATTTCATCTATTGATTCGTATAACTCTTTTATCTGTTGGTCGTCAATAGCTTCCTTTTGGGATAATTCCTCTATAACATATATTGAATCCAAGATTTCACCTGCCAGATCACCATCTATTGATAGGTTTTCTTCATGGCAGTAATCCATATAGAAGTCACAATATCTGATTATAAAGTTTAGATTATCTATAATGTCTAATTCATTTATTTCATATATCATTATGTTCACCATTATCTTTGATGTATTATATATTATAGTTATATTTTTCAAGGTTATATATTATATGCTTGAAATCAAATCATTCAATAGCAACTATTTTGACGGATGCAATTTTTTGATATTGATAATTACGTTTAAATAGATCTTGAATTAAATGGGCTTATAACAGTAACTTATAAATAATGATAAGTAGATATATTTAAATGTAGCTTAAAGAGAATGGTACAATATTTGCTCCGGTAGTGTAGTCCGGTCAATCATTTTGGCCTCTCGAGCCAAAGACCCGGGTCCGAATCCCGGTCGGAGCATTTATCTATTTTTGAAATTACTTTTTTGTATTAAATCTATTATTTAATAGTGTATTTTCAAATAATTATTTTTTGGAACATTATACTTATTATTTACTTTTTTCATGATTGAATTATCAATATATGGTTATATTTTTCAATAATACTACTTTTTTATGATTAATCTTCCATTGGATGATATATCTATTTTTTTAAAATAAAGTTATTAATTTTATTTTATATCTTGATATATAATTTTTAATAGTTTTAATAAAAAACGGGCTTAAAATGATAAATTATAAATAGGAATAAGTACAGACATTTAGTATGTACTATGATATAATGGTACAATATTTGCTCCGATAGTGTAGTCCGGCCAATCATTTCGGCCTTTCGAGCCGAAGACTCGGGTTCGAATCCCGGTCGGAGCATTTATCTATTTCTGAAATTGCTTTTTTTAATATTAAATCTGTTATTTAATAGTTTATTTTCAAAATTATTATTATTTGGAATATTATACTTCTTATTTGCTTATTTTATGAAGTATTTCAAAAAAAGTTAATTAAAAAAAAAGTTGTTATTTAAAAAAATGTATTAAACTGATATAAAAATCAATTTAATGCACAAATAGTACTAATAATATTATCAATATGATAAGAACAAGTACTATTATAGGAATTATTGATGTACTGGAACTTGATGATTCGGTAGCCTTAAGTGAATTTGAAACATCTGATTTTGTTTCTTTGAATTCATCTTCTACTTTGGCTTCTTCATTTTTCACAGTATCTTCAACAACTTTAGTAGTTTCCTCAACACTATTATCAACTGCTTGTTCAACTTCTTCTTTTACACTATCTGAACTAGTAGCAGCACTACCATTAATAAATCCTTCTTCACGAAGTAATTGTGTAAATGATGGTTCAGGACTCATAATACAACCTCCATATGCAAACTATAATCCTTCAAATATTATTTTAGTTTACCTATATATTTCTATAGAACTATAATATTATATAGATTACCCTAATTTAATTAAAAAAATATTATAATATTATATAATTTACTTTAATTATCTTTAATTTCTAATAACATTTTTGTATTTTTTTATAGAATCCACAGTAGTTATATCTATATGTTGTATTGAGTTAAGAATGATTTAAATGCTTTTATTGTTGGTTAGTCCTATGTATTTTTTTCTTTTGTTTTCATACAAAGTATTATATATGATTATTTAATTAAGTAATAATGTAATTATAGGAGGATAAACGTGGATTTGAAAAGTATTTTTTGGAATCCAATAGCTTTTTTTATTAGTCTTATAATGAGTTTAATCATGCCTTTAATATTTGCTATACCTAATGGTATGCCGATTGAGGTATGCTTATTATGGTGGCCTGTAAGATGGGTAGTTGCATACTTTATAGTGACATTATTCGTTAATAAGATATCATTTAGACTAGCTCAAAAAGTTTTTGGATTTAAACCTGGATTTTAATTTAAAATCCTACATAAACATTTTTAATATAAAAACTATTTTACCCTGAAATCTATTTTTTCATCATATACCAATTTATAGAAATCGTTTTGCATGTTGAAAACGTCATTAGTAAATTGTTTATTTAGCTTAGCATATTCGTTTTGATCTATTATCTGTTTATTCAATCTTATCCTGGTGTCTATTATTTTGTTAAGTAAATCCAATAATTTGCTGGAAAATGTTATGATTGATTTAATTTTATCTGTATTGAGTAGGTCTACATAGTTTTTATCCAAAGTTTTTATAATGTCGGATTCTATTATCAAAAACAGATCAAGAATCATGGATTCTACTGATGTGTAGTTGAAGAATATATCGTTAAATGCATGGTTATCAGTAATGAATGATGATGTTTTAGGTAGGAATTGATTTCTTGAATAGTTTATTAATCCATATAAATTTATACATTCATCAAAGAAGTCCTCTGTATAGTTGATGTCTGTTTTATTTAAAAAGTTTATTATATGATTTAATGTCTGGGTTATCTCGTTAATTGAACTTTCATAATTATCTGTCATAAAATCATCCATTTTTCTCGTATTTTTTCTTATTTTATTATTTATGATTATCAAGATTTTTATTATTTTAGTTAAATTTAAATAATATCCCTGATATATGAAAATTAGAATAAGAGGTGATTGGATGTTACTGGTCAGACCGAATCATCAACTGAAAGATAAGATTATCAGTTTCAAAAATGACTTCACAATGAATGATGAAAAGATAATCAATGGTAGTGAACTCTTGGATAAAATGGATTCCTTTGATGAATGGTTGGAATACGTATCCAACAATGCTTCTATTGATACATTATCAGAAGATTGGGTTTTAACCGATATTTATTTTGCAATTGTTGGTGAAAAAATCGTTGGGGTTATCTGTTTAAGACATTATTTAAATGACTTCTTATTTGATTTTGGACATATTGCATATAGTGTCTGTCCAAGTGAAAGAAGAAGAGGTTATGCTACAAAGATGTTGGAACTGGTACTGGATAATGCTAGAGATATTGGTATGCTTAGTGTAAAAATATCCACTTTCCATGATAATATTGCATCTGTCAAGGCCATTATTAAAAATGGAGGAGTATATGATTATGACTTTATTTATGAGGATAACATTGTTGATGTATATCTAATAAAGTTATGATTCATTATATAATTGTTGTTTATTTTATCCCATTTTTTTAAAGTTTATATTTTTTTCCATTAATCCTGTTTAAAGTCATATTACTAGTGATTTTTGGACTTTGTTTATTTTGTTTTTTATTTTCTATCTAATGTTTAATTATTTTTATATGAATTATATTTTTTTAAGTATCGGATATGATTTTTAAAAAATTTATTTATTGTTCATTATTAATAATGATAAATTATTTATATTAAAAGATATATACTACAGTATACAAAATATAATATAGAGTGAGGTATTAGAAATGTCAATTGAAAACGTAACAGTAGCAGGAGGAGGAGTGCTAGGAAGTCAAATAGCATTTCAAAGTGCATTCTGTGGTTTTAATGTAAAGATATGGTTAAGAAGTGAATCTTCAATAGAAAGAGCTCAACCAAAAATAGACAGATTAAAAGATATCTACCTGAAAACATTAGATGCTATGAAAACAAACCCCTTAGCATATTGTAGGGGATTCACAGATAAGAAGGAATTATCTGATGATGAAATTGATCAATTAAAGGCAAAAGTATGTTCTGCATATGAAAATATAGAAATGACGACAAGTTATGAAGAAGCTGCAAAAGATGCTGATTTAATAATTGAGGCCATAGCAGAAGATCCACAACAAAAGATACCATTCTATGAAGAATTGTCTAAGCACATGCCTGAAAAGACAATACTTGTTACAAATTCATCAACATTACTTCCAAGTACATTTGCCAAATATACAGGAAGACCTGAAAAGTACTTGGCATTACACTTTGCAAATGAAATATGGAGAAATAACACAGCAGAAGTAATGGGACACTCACAAACTGATAAAGAAATCTACGAAAAGGTAGCACAATTTGCACAAGATATTAACATGGTACCGTTAAAGCTTAAAAAAGAACAGCCGGGTTATATATTGAATTCAATGTTGGTACCATTCTTGAGTGCCGCAGAAGCATTATATGCAAATGATGTAGCAGATCCCGAAACAATAGATTTAACATGGAAGCTTGCTACAGGTGCACCTGCAGGACCATTTGCTATTTTGGATGTCGTTGGTCTAACGACAGCATATAATATAGTAATGATGAATCCGGAAGTAAATAATCCAGAATCAGTACATGCAAAAATTGCAGCTAAATTAAAAGAAAAAATAGATGAAGGAAAAACTGGTGTTAATGCAGGAGAGGGTTTCTACAAATACGATTAAATAAAAATTTATAACTATTTTTATTACCCTCCTTTTTAACGTACTATTTTTCTAGCTTTCATCTATAACATAATCATATAAGAGGAATTATAATGGGAGATAAAATAAAACTAAAATTTGATGATAACTTCGAAGGCGAAGAAAAAGTTATACTAGATAGATTAATATGCCTAACACGTGCATTATGTAAAAAAGACATTAAACACATGTCTGACTTATTACATCATAAATTCATATTGGTAAGAGGATCCGGAAGGAAAGAATTTAAACAGGAATTCTTAAGGGATATACGAAAAGACGTATTACATTATGTCGAAGCAACCATTAAAAATCCAAAAATTGAAATTGATGGCAAGTATGCTACAATAGATGTAAAAATCTACATCAAAACAAGACTTAGTGGTGCTCAAATAATATGGGACTTGAAGAGTCACTTCATTCTAAAAAATAAAGAAGAAGAAGGATGGTTATTTAGAGAGTGGGATACCACTTAAATAAATTATTTTCCATTTAATTCTTCTTTCAATCCAAAACTTATTTTATGAAATAAATATTTAATAAATAATTAATACAAAAAAAACTATTTTTAAAAAAAAGTAATAAAATAAACTACTTTGATGGTAGTTTAGTTAATATTAATGGTATGATTACAATTATAAATGCTATTAATAGTTGAATAATAATTTCAATAATATTCTGATTGCTTAATAAATCAAACATTCCAATAATCCATAACAGTGACAGGAATATCGGAAGAATATATTTTATTATAAATACCCAACCTTTACCAACTTTAACTCTTGAATATTCATTGAGTACAGGTATTAATTTTTCAACACCATAACTCCAACCGAATACAACTGCCTGTAATATAACAGCTAACAATATACCAAATTGATTAATAAATGCATCAGCAATTGTTAGGATATAATTACCGGAAGCTGTCGTATAAACTAAGGATAGTAATAATCCAAATATACAAAGTAATGTAACGCTTCGTGAACGGTTTATTTTAAATTTCTTTGAAACGGTCAATGCCATAGGCTCTAAAAATGCTAGTGCCGAGGTTACACCTGCAAAGAATACACACAAGAAAAATATTGGTGCAATGATATAAGCCATATTACCCATTACATTAAATATCTCTGGAAATACTATAAATAATAATCCTGTACCGCTGGTAGCAAGTTTATCTATTGTCAAACCACTAGTAAATGACATAAATCCAAGAATACTAAATACTCCTAATGCAGTAAATAATTCAAAACTGGAATTCGCTGCCACTACGACCAATACATTATCCACTAATCTTGATTTTTTAGGAAGATAACCCGCATAGGTCACTGCTATTGCCTGACCCATTGATAATGAAAATATTATCTGACCAAATGCGGCAAGCCAAACATTAATGTCCAGCAATAAATTCCAATTCGGATTTAAAAGTGCATTTATACCAATACTCATACCGGGTAATGTAAATGAATAGAATACGATGATGGCCATCATGATAAATAACAATGGTATCAGTACATTCACTACCTTTGAAATACCCTTATCCAGTGCTTTATGTGATATGTACCATATCAAAAGCCATACGAATATTGTAGTAATTAATGTTGGAATAACTAATGTAAATATATTATCAAGATTATTTGATCCGACAATTATATTTGTATTAAAGTATACATCAGGATTTAATGTCCAACCCTTCGTAAAACTAAGAATCAAATAAAGTAAATCCCACGCCATAATGACAACATAATACGTCAAAACTAAAAATACGAGAAATGCTGTAATCCATCCCAGTATTTCTAGTTGTGGCTTAATCTTCTTCAATATATTTGACAAAGAATTTTTAAACTTAGCTCCCAATCCATATTCAAGTATTAAGAAAGGAATACCCATGATAAATATGGCTACAAAGTAGGGTATCAGAAATGCTCCTCCCCCATTTGTATATAGCACGTAACTAAAACGCCATATGTTACCAAGGCCAACAGCCGCTCCAATCATAGCCATTAAGAATGAAAATCTGCTTTTCCATTCATAATCATTTCTATTTTCGGATAAATTCGACATGCATATACCTCATGTATATAATATGTATGTATTTTATCATTATTATACATTATATCTGTTAATAAAGTATAATCTTCTAATATCAATTTTCTCTATAAAAATCATTGTCATTCCTATCAAATATATTAATATTATTTATTCATTTTATTGTTTTGTTTTTATTCATTCATTTTTTTTTATTGATTTGATTTCAATCATTCAAATCTAAAAAAGTATTTCAACGGATTCCTATAAAATAATTTAAATAATAATATTCTAGATGAGGATATAAAATTACTGAATAATCACCAGACTAATAGTAAATTGAAGGAGGACATTAACAAGCAACTTGATGAGTTAAAGGATAAGGTACGCAGTCAAAATTCTTTGGAATCAGTCTTCCTGAAACTCAAATTGTCCGTTATGAATTATTTATCTCATTTCTATTGGAAATTGCACCTACCATAGGTGTTATGATAAAATGAAAAAGGGGATATTAAATAATACCTATTGTTTTTTTTCTTACTATTGAAATAATTATCATTTTCCTATTTTTTTGGGTAGTAATTATTTTAATTTGATGTTATAAAATATAATATAATAAAAGGGGTGTTTTATGAAAAAATTTATCAAAGATATATTTAACAAAGGTAACTTTAAGGATTATTTCAAAAGAAATAAGATTTTTCTAATAGTGTCCTTGATTGTATTGGTATTATCTATTTACTCGGGCTTTACGGATTCACAGTCTTATATTGCCTTTTCCAATCATTCATTTGGTCAGTCATTTATATCAAACAATAGTATCGACACTTTATCAAACATTTTAACGTCATTTGCTATGATGTTGTACAATAACTTGTATATCATCGTGATGGGTTTGAGTTTTTCAGTACTTGCAATGTTATCTTTTGTTGCAAATACTGTTTCAATAGGATATCTATTAAACCAACTGAACACGTCTCTTTCAGTTCCAAGTGTCATTTTCATGTTAATTGCAAGCGTATTTGCCATGTGCGGGGCATTCTTGGTAACTAAGATGGAAGTCCGATTCATAGGATATTTAATTAATTCTAAGAAAAATTCATTAACTAAACTCAAGGTACCATTAAAGGATTTGATTCTTTCAATGGTAATCATGATAATATGTATCTTGATCGCTTCAATATTAAATGCGGTATTATTATAAATGTTTAATAACATTTATTTACTTTTTTTACAAAAAAATTAGGAAAGAGGAGATTAGTGTTGGTCTATTCCAAAGTATTCATTTCTGGCATTTACCATTGCCTGAATATTTTTAAGTGGACTGGCTGCTGCAATACCACAGCTTGGTGCTACTACATCAACGCCTTTTTCCAGTGCTTGTAGTACTTCCTGTCTTACTTCTTCTGGTGTTCCCCTATATAATGTTTTACTTGTTGATATGTTACCACAAACTTGTGATATGTCTCCAAGACTATGTTTTACTGCCTGTGCATCCCTCATGTCTACTGCTTCTTCAATACTTATTCCGTTATATCCACAGGATAACATGTCTTTTAGCATATTTTTCACATGTCCACATATATGTAATACGTTTTGTGATTTCATCTTTTCTTCTATATCCTCCAGTGCTGGTCTGGATAATTGTTGGAAGTCAAGGGGACTTAATAAATCTCCTGATGAAGTTGGATCTGCTACACATATCACATCTGGTTTTACTTCATTTAATACTTTTATGTATGCCATTACAGCTTCTGCTGCCACATCTATTGCAGCTTCAACTCCATAATAATCCGTATTGATCATCTTAAGTATTTCTTCTACTCCAATCATATGGCCTGCAACTGTAAATGGACCGGTGATTCCGACACATACTGGTAGGTTATCATATCGTTCATGTAATATTTCAACAGCTTCACATATAACAGGTATTCTTCCTCTTTCTTCAAAGTCATCAGGTATTTCTATTTCTCGAGGATTGTCAAATGGACTTTTTACAACTTCAGGTGTTCTTGCTCCGTAACCTAAATCTACTTCACATCCCATTGATTCTGCTTCCACAGCTAAACAGAATGGTATTTTAGCATCTTCTAAACCAGCTAATTCATATAATGAAGCACCGAGTGTTGCCATTTGTTCCGGATTTTTATGTGCTTCAGGCCATGAAGTGTTGGTAAGTTCCATTGCGTCTATTATACCGGATTGGGTTACCGTTATTACAGGTGTTATATCAACATCTTTTCCATTTAATGCATCCTCCAAATTTTTCTTATAATTCACAGTCATTTTTTTTAATCTCCTTTTTTAGTTTTTATTTTACAAATTAAAGTTTATTATTTATACTATTTAAATTAT
>MVJJ01000181.1 GCA_003266145.1 Methanosphaera sp. SHI613 | reverse complement strand
ATGTTCAAAAATTCTCCGGAGGGATATTTGAAATGAGCAATTCCAAATATTTGGAACATAAGCTCTATTAATTCATACAATAAATATTAAAAGAGGTGATTGACATGGGTAAAAAGAAGTCAGTCGACATTCAACCTAGTCTATCTCCTGAAGAAAGAGAGAACTACCTAATTTCATTAGCTACAAATGAAGCTGAAAGAAGGATTAAAGATGGTACAGCGTCATCACAGCTAATAACTTATTACTTACAATTAGGTAATCAGAAGGAGAGACTTAAAGTTGAAAAACTTAAGAATGAAAACGAACTTCTTAAAGCAAAAGCCGAATCCATCAAATCACAGCAACATATAGAAGAACTATACAAAGAGGCTATAAAAGCTATGCAAATCTATAGTGGAAATGGTGGTTCGGAAGAAGAAAGTTATTATGAAGATGATTAGAACTTATTCAGAACTAATCAAAATGGAATCATATGAAGAGCGGTTAGAATACTTAAAGCTCAATGGTAAAGTCGGTGAGGATACATTTGGTTTTGACAGGATATTTAATCAAAGGTTTTACAAATCAAAAGAATGGCGTGAAATTAGAAACCAAATAATAGCTAGAGATTTCTTGTGTGACCTTGGTATTTCAGGGAGAGAAATACACGGTAAAATTCTTGTGCACCATATGAATCCTATTTGCATAGACGATATTACTAATGCAACAGAAATTCTTATTAATCCAGAGTATCTTATAACAGTTTCTCAAGAATCACATAATTACATACATTATGGAATTGAACCTATAGTAGATGAGTATATACCAAGAACTTTAAATGACACTTGTCCTTGGAAAAACTAAATTATTGGAGGTATTGCTATGGATGAAAGCATATTAAACTCTGTTAAAAAAATGCTAGGTATTACTTCTGATAATACTGCATTTGATGAAGACCTTATTACACACATTAATACTGTCTTCATCATTCTTAAACAACTTGGGGCAATCTCGGAAGACTTCTCCATAAGTGATAGCCAAGCTGTGTGGGGTGATGTAATCTCATCAGACTTAGCACATGTAAAAACCTATATGTATGCAAAAGTTCGTTCAATGTTTGACAATATGAGCGGTACTGTTGTAGACCAGGTTAACGAGATAGCTGCAGAAATGGAATTCAGGATTCTTGTAGCTTGTCCTGAATCGGAATAAATCGAAATGGCTTTATCTAATACGGCTGTTCCTAAATATTATGGAGAATTTAGGGATAAAGTTATTCGTGGTGAAATACCTGTAAATAGGGAAGTATCACAACAAATGAACTTAATAGATGATTTGATTGAGGACCCTGCATTTTACTACGATGACACTGCAATTAACGGTTACATTGCATTCGCTAATACAGAATTAACATTAACAGATGGTTCTGATTTAGAGTTATTACCATCATTTAAACTTTGGGCAGAAGACCTACTTTCGTGGTTTTACTTTGTTGAGCGGTCTGTTCCAATACCAACACCTAATGGAACAAGGTATGAAAAAAGAATTATTAAAAAACGATTAAGAAACAAACAGTATCTTATAGTTGGTAGAGGTGCCGCAAAAACATTATATGACGAATCTATTCAAGGCTATGGATTAATAGTAGATTCATCAACAACCCAACAGATTTCTACAGCACCAACAATGAAACAAGGTGAAGAAGTTTTAAACCCTCTTAGAACAGCTATTGCTAGAGCTAGAGGACCGTTAATAAAGTTTATGACAGAAGGCTCTATAAACAATACAACTGGCTCTAAAGCAAACAGGTGTAAGCTATCCTCCACTAAGAAGGGAATAGAAAACTTCCTTACAAATTCAGTACTTGAAGTAAGACCAATGACTATAGACAAACTTCAGGGATTAAGACCTAAGTATTCTACAGTAGATGAATGGTTATCAGGTGATACTAAAGAAGATGTAGTTGGCGCTATAGAACAGGGTGCATCTAAAGTAGACGATTGGATTATTGTTGCAACATCATCAGAAGGTACTGTAAGAAACAGAGTCGGTGATGAAATCAAAATGGAATTGAAATCTATATTAAAGGGCGAATACTATAATCCACATGTTTCAATCTGGTATTACAAACTAGATGATATTTCAGAAGTTAATAAACCAGAAACGTGGTTAAAGGCAAACCCTAATCTTGGTAAAACTGTAAGTTATGAGACATACCAGGTAGAGGTTGATAGAGCAGAACATAATCCGTCTGTAAGGAATGACATACTAGCTAAAAGATTTGGTATACCTATGGAAGGCTATACATATTTCTTTACTTATGAAGAAACAATAAAACATAAAATTAGAGAGTTTTGGAATCTTCCTTGTGCTATGGGTGCAGACTTATCACAAGGTGATGACTTCTGTGCATTTTCATTCCTATTTCCGCTTAGAGATGAATTCTTTGGAATTAAAACTAGAAACTACATTTCATCACTAACACTAATGAAACTACAACCAGTTATGAGACAAAAGTATGAAACATTTATAGCTGAAGGTAGTCTTATAGTTATGGAAGGTGCAGTTTTAGACATGACAGATGTTTATGATGATTTGGATGAATTCATCATAAATAGTGCATATGATGTTAGGTGTTTCGGATATGACCCATATAATGCCAAAGAATTTGTAGAAAGATGGGCAAGGGAGAATGGACCATTTGGAATAGAGAAAGTTCAACAAGGTGTTAAAACTGAATCTGTACCATTAGGTGAATTAAAGAAACTTGCAGAAGAAAGAATGCTTTTGTTTGATGAGAATATTATGGAATTTGCAATGGGTAACTGTATAACGCTAGAAGACACGAATGGTAACAGAAAACTATTGAAGAAAAGGCACTCTGATAAGATTGACTGTGTTGCAGCAACTATGGATGCGTATGTAGCATATAAACTTAATAAAGATGCTTTTGAATAGGAGAAATCAAAATGGAATATTATGCTATTAATACATCTCCTTCATTATCACACTTCGGAATACTAGGTATGAAATGGGGTATACGAAGGTATCAGAATAAAGATGGTTCATTAACACCAGCTGGTATGAAACGTTATAATAAATTAGTTTCAGAAGCTAATAAATTAAAACCACCTTCAGGAAATAATAATAATTCTAACAATTATGCACATAACAAATCGTTAAATAATTATTCAAATGAATACTTGTCTAGAGAAACTCAAAGATTACAACTTGAGAATAATTATATGAGACAACGTAATGATACATTACGATTAGTTAGTGAGTATAATAGACTTAAAAACCCACCAAAACAAAAATCTGAAGGTAGGAAATTTGTTGAAAATCTTTTAAAAGAAACTTTTAAGGATATTTTAAAAGCTAGTTTAAAACAGATGAAGAATAAGAATAAAAACAATAAAAACAATAAAAACAATAACAACAACAATAATAACAATAATAACAATAACAACAATAATAGTAATAAGAAAAAGAATAAAACTAAACCATATAAGCCACCTAAAAAAAGTAGTTTGAGCAATCCTATTTCTTATTATTCAAACTATGATGTTAGTCATAGTATTAATAATATCGGTTATTATGGTGTACGATTTAAAGATAATAATTTAATGCATTATAATAATGGTCTTTTTACATATGAGTTAATCATAAAAGACCAAAAAAGATTAGCAAATGAAGTAGCAACTGGAAAAATACCGTTAAGTGAATATGAAGCAATACATGATGTAACATGGTCTTATATTATTGAACATATGGTACAGGATACTCCTGAATACAGACGATTTATTATGGATTATGGAGATATTTATAGAAAAGGACTAGAAGCTGGAAAAAGATACAGAGCTAAAGTTATTGCTGGCAGAGCTAACGATATGATTGGTTATAAAGGCCATAAAAACAATTCTAATGATATGAAAAGAAAAGCATCAAAGATATTAGGTAAAATTCGTTCTAATAATGGAATAGCAACACCACAAGCAGTATCTGTTGCAACACCGCAATCAGCAACTAAGTTATCTACACCACAATCTATAACAAAACCATCAACATCACAATCATTATACACTAATTCCAGAAGAAAAAAGGAGGTAAACAATGTATAACAATTATTATGCTATAAATACTTATGATGATAGATATTTAGCACACCACGGAATACTAGGTCAGAAATGGGGTGTGAGAAAATACCAGAATGAAGACGGAACTTTAACAGAAGCTGGTAAACAAAGGTATCGTGCTTATGCATATGGTGATATGTATTTTAATGCTAAGAAACACTCTGCTAATAAAGGAACAAAAGCATCAGTATTTCTCGGAGCTGCGATGCCAATTGTTTTAATGGGTCCATCTGCAGTTTTAGGTGCAATATCTGTTCCTACTTTATTAGCTTCTGCAGGTACTGGTGCAGTATTAAGTGGCCTTTCTTCACAGGTTAGCAGAGGTGTATATTTCGTACTTCAAAAAATGAATGAGAGCGGAACAAATAGGTTTACAAGAAAATTAGAGAAAGATAGAATCAAAAATGGCGTGCAATAATAAAAGGAGCTAATAATGGAAAACCAAACTTTATTAAGCAGATTTAAGAATGCTTGGAATGTGTTCTTAAATAGGTCACCAACAAGATACAATAATGGTGGATATTATTATAGACCAGATAGAATACGATTAGCTCGTGGAAATGAACGGTCTATAATAAATGCAGTACTTAATAGAATTTCTGTTGATGCCGCAGCAGTTAGAGTTGAACATGTTAAGTTAGATAAAAATGATGGATATTCTAAAACTATGGATACAAAACTTAACAATTGTTTAACAATCGAAGCAAACCTAGACCAAACAGCTAGAGCATTTTTGCAAGATGCAGTACTATCATTATTAGATGAAGGTTGCATAGCAATAGTTCCAGTTGAAACAGACATAAACCCATATACTAGTTCAGCTTATGATATTTCAAATCTTAGGGTTGGAAAAATTAAAGAATGGCTACCAGATAAGGTAAAAATACGATTGTACAATGAACGAACCGGTAAACAAGAAGATATTTTAATTCATAAGCGTTTAGTTGCCATTGTTGAGAATCCGTTCTATTCTGTAATGAATGAACCTAATTCAACCATGTCTAGGTTATCAAGGAAATTAGGAGTACTGGATGTTGTTGATGAACATTTAGCTAACAATAAATTAGACATGATTATTCAGTTACCATACACAATTAAGTCTTCTCTTCGTAGGCAACAGGCTGAAGAAAGAAGAAATGATATTATTAATCAGTTAACTGATGGTTCTGGATATGGAATTGCTTATACCGATGGTACAGAGAAAATTACACAACTTTCTAGACCTCTTGAGAATAATCTTTTAGCTCAGATTGAATCATTAAAAACCCTATTGTTTTCACAATTGAATATTACTGAAGAAATTCTCAATGGTACAGCAGACCCAAAAACAATGTCTAATTACTATAATAGGACAATAGAACCAATATTGTCTGCTATTACAGAAGAAATGACTAGAAAGTTTTTGACTTCAACTGCAAGAACTCAAAAGCAATCAATTCGTTTCTTCATAGACCCATTTAAGCTCGTACCTGTTTCAGACCTTGCTGAGATTGCTGATAAATTTACTAGAAATGAGATTATGTCTTCGAATGAGTTTAGACAAATCTTAGGAATGAAACCTGATAGTAATCCACAGTCTGACCAGTTAATCAATAGTAATAATATTACATATGGAAACAAACAAAGAGATGTAATTCAACCTATTAAAACTGAAAAAGAAACAGTCGAGACAAATGAGACAAAAACAGAAATTAAAACTTCGAAAGGAGAAAATCAAAATGGAGTATGATTTCAGTGGATACGCCACTAAGAATGACTTACGATGCTCCGACGGAAGAATCATTAGAAAAAATGCATTCGCAGACAATGATGGTACGAAAGTTCCTCTTGTATGGAATCATAAGCATAATGACCCTTTCAATGTTTTAGGTCATGCAGAGCTTGAAAACCGTGAAGATGGTGTTTACGCTTACTGTACCTTTAACAACACAGAAGTTGGACAACAGGCAAAAGAGATGGTTAAGCATGGTGATGTAACATCTCTTTCAATCTTTGCTAATAAACTTAAAGAGAATGCTGGAAATGTTGTTCATGGAGTAATTAGAGAAGTAAGTCTTGTTCTTGCTGGTGCTAATCCTGGAGCAAGAATTGACAATGTCATTTGTCATTCAGATACTGAAGATTCTGAAGAGGCAACACTTTGCTATTTCGAACCAATCGATAATAGTTTACAGCATGCTAAAAAAGGAACTAATTCAAGACCCGATGATTATAGAGAATACGGTAAGAATAATCGATATGCACCAAATCCTGCAATGAAGGCAAATGTTGATAATTTCTTTAAGTATTTGCAATATATTAAAAATAAATATGGATTTGATACAAATATTAAAAACACTGGTACAACAGATAAATGGGTAGATGAAATATTTAATGGCGAAGATAAATATCGTATTTTAAAACAGTTAAGTAAAAGATATAAAACAAATGACCTCTATGAAATTACCAAACGTTTTGAAAACGAATTGAATAGTTTTTCAGCTACTCATTCAGATAATGACAATGATATTTTGGAACATGCTAATTCAAGACCTGATGATTACAGGAAATATGGTAAGAATAATCTATATATACCAAATCCTACTAAACAGGAAAAAAGAAAACTAAAAAAATCTTATACAACAAGTGTGGCAGATGGAATGAACAGATATTTCAATTATTTTGTCGATATAGCACCTAAAAATATTAAGAATCGTAAAGAATTTGCTGATTGGATGGATAATTTAAACACCACAAATAGTTTCGATAAATTTTTAGATAACATGCTTCATGACTTGGCAATTAATGAGGGAATTGGTGATGATGAACTTGTTAAAGGATATAAAGAATTTTTAAAAGCCAAGGGTATACAAGGCACAAAAGATGGTATGTATGATTACATGTGGAACAGATTTAAAAACAAAAATCTGAAACATTCAGATACGGAAGGAGAAAATATGGACGACACATTATTTGAAGAATTCGATTTCAGTGGATTTAATAATGCTGATTACGGATTTGAACATGCAGATGAAAATAATAAAACTGTAGAAGATATTTTTAATACTCTTACAGAGGAACAGAAACAGCTTGTTTATGCCTTAGTTGGTATGGCACAGGAAGAAGCAAGTAAATCAGTAAAGCATTCATTTAATGAGGAGGATGAAACATTGAAGCATAATATTTTTGATACAGAGTACAATAATGGTGATGAACTTATGCATGCAGAAGGTTTAGGAGTAATCCTTGGTGATGCAAAGACACATGGAACACTTAAGGAATCATTCCTTGCTCACGCTGATGAGTATGGTATTACAAACATCGATTACCTTTTCCCAGAGGCAACTAACCTTAACCCAACACCAGAGTTTATTAAGAGAAAGACTGATTGGGTATCAGATGTAATGGATAGTGTACATCGTTCACCATTCTCTAGAATTAAGTCAACATTTGCGGATATTACAGCAGATGAAGCTAGAGCTAAAGGTTATATGAAGGGTAAGCTTAAGAAGGAAGAAGTATTCTCATTGCTTAAGAGAACAACAACACCTACTACTATTTACAAGAAGCAGAAGATGGATAGAGATGATGTAATTGATATTACGGATTTCGATGTAGTAGCTTGGATTAAGGGTGAAATGAGACTTATGCTTGACGAGGAAATTGCTAGAGCAATTCTTGTAGGTGATGGAAGACTTTCATCAGATGATGATAAGATTTCTGAAGACCACATTAGACCAGTTGCAACAGATGCTGAACTTTATACAATTCAGAAGGTTGTTACACCAGAGTCTGGGGAGTCTGTAGAACATGCATTTATTTCAGCAGCAATCAAGGCTCGTAAGGATTATAGAGGTTCAGGTTCACCAACACTTTATATTCAGGAAGACCTTCTTGCAGACCTTCTTCTTATGGAAGACACAATTGGTCACACACTTTATAAGTCAGTTGAAGAGCTTGCAACAAAACTTCGTGTTAAGAAGATTGTAGAGGTACCAGTTCTTCCATCTAATATTTATGGTATTATTGTAAACCTTTCAGACTATAACTTAGGTGCTGATAAGGTCGGAGCAATCAATATGTTTGATGACTTTGATATTGATTACAACCAGATGAAGTATCTTATTGAGACTC
>MVJJ01000036.1 GCA_003266145.1 Methanosphaera sp. SHI613 | reverse complement strand
AATTCAAAAAAGAGTCTTGTTCTTGGATGTTTGTTGTCTTTTTTCATTACCGGTATGGGTAATGTTTATGCAGGATTAACAAAAAGGGGGATAATAGAATTCATCATCTCATTGATAATAAATGCGTTCATACCTATGAATTCTAATTATATGGTAGATTTTAATTCAGTAATATTATACATCTCATTAATATGGTCATTGTATGTGATATATGATACATATGTATGCATCAAAGCCATAAACAATAATGAGAAAATTCCATCATTCCTGGGTTTTATGGATATCAGATAATCACATTTTTATATTCAGGATATTTTTCAATAAAATCATAAACTTCTTCTTCCAAGTGTTTAAACCAGTCATCATGTGTCATATCTCTAGAGAAATGTTTTAATTCCGCAAGTTTACGTGTTCTACTTTTTTCATCAATGGAACTTTTTGTTTCATCATCTATTTCTGGTAGTTGGATATCCTTTGATACTTTTCCATCATATGCTAGTTCAACATCCTTAAATAATGTAGGTGTTAAGTTTCCATCTCTATATGTTTTAATTAGCATATCTTCATAATTATCTGCAATATATGCATAGTTTAATTTAAACTTAATATAGTTATTGTCAGTATTGGTCATTTCTTCAAGTTTTTCATAATTCCATTTGCTCATTTGAATACCTCTAATTATATTATGTCTCTTATTCATTATAATAATTGACAGATACGTATTTTGGTATGCCTAAATATATAACTTATTATGAACAAATTAATAATTAGGTGTTAAAAAATTCCAAAATCAATAACATTCTAAATAGCTTTGATTTAGATAAAACTCATTATTATTCGAGTATTGGATTTTTTTTATATTAACCTAAATTATTTTTAAGTTTACAAAAATATTTATTACATTTACCTAAAAAGAAACACATTTAAATAGTATAATATACTTATTTGATATTATAGAATGAAATAAATATTCTAATAAAAAATAATTTAATTAAAAAAAATATTAATTGGTGATAATTATGGTATTTAATAACGATTCAGACAGTAACATAACAGGTAGTATAACAAGTTTCTTCGGAAGAACAGAAGTAAAATACTTCATCGGTGGAATGGTAGCTGCATATGCTATTAAAAAAATATCCGAAACCGACGCAGCACATGATTTTGCAGTAAATGCTACTGCAGGATTATTAGATATTAAAGATTCAGTCGAAGAATCAATCGAAAACATCAAAGAAGATGCAGAAGATATCCATGCTGAAGCACAGGAAAAACAACAAATAGAAGTATTTGGTCCTGAAGACCTCGTAGATGAAGAAGATATCGATGAAGAATACGATGTAGAATTTGTTAAAGAAGAATAATTTTTAAAATTTTTATTTTTTTTTTATAAAAAAATAGGACTAACAAAATGAAATTTAAAATAGTTTATGATAATAATGTGGATACCCTCCGTGTTCGTCTAGGAAAAAATGTCATTACTAAAGAACAAGGCTACGGGTTATCCCAATTTTTATCAAATAAGGATTCTATCCAAACTGTTAAAGTTTCATCTATAAATGGTAGTATATACATTAAGTATACAGGTAATAAAAAAAGCATACTTAGAATATTAGCGAATATCACCCGTAAGGACATAAAAGAAGTAGAACCTACAAATGATGAATTGGCTAACGAAACAAATAACCGATACATTAATAAAATTCTAAAAAAAATAGGAACCAGATACTTCTTTAAATTCTTCATGCCTTTACCTATTCGTATCGTAAGAATTTTATATGAATCTGCACCATATCTGATGAGTGGATTCAACAGTTTAAGACACTTAAGATTGGATGTTGATTTATTGGATGCAACATCAATATTCGTAACATTAACTCAGGGTATGTATGGACCGGCAGGATCCATTGTATTCTTATTAGGATTATCCGAAATATTAGAAGAATACACCATAGAAAAAACAAAACATTCCCTTGAAAAAAGTTTAATGTTAAACATCAACAAGGTATGGATTGAAACGGAAACCGGTGAAGAGATACAGATACCATTTACTGATTTAAAAGAAAAAGATCACGTAATAGTACGTACCGGTACTATCATACCGGCAGATGGAACAATCATCAAAGGTATTGCGGAAATAAATGAAGCTACCATGACAGGTGAATCTTTAGCAGTAAGTAAAAAGGAAGGAAATGCAGTATTTGCAGGTACAATTGTTGAAGATGGTAATATAACAATTGAAGTTGATGCATTAAATGAAGATACAAGAATTAACCAAATCATTGACTTGATTGAATCATCTGAAGAAGTCAAGGCTGGTGTACAAAGTAAGGCTGAAAAATTGGCAGATTCAATCGTACCATGGAACTTTGGAGTCACGGCTCTTACTTACCTATTAACAAGAGATCCTATAAAGGCAACCGCTGCGTTAACTGTTGACTATTCATGTGCTATCAAATTGGCCACACCAATTACAGTCATATCTACAATGCGTGAAGCATCTGAAAGAGAAATTGTAGTTAAAGGTGGAAGATATCTAGAGGCCTTTGCAACAGCTGATACAATTATATTCGATAAGACGGGTACTTTAACCAAATCCTCACCTCATGTAGCAAAATACATATCACTCGGTGTTTTATCCGATGAGGAAGTATTACGTCAAGCTGCATGTCTGGAGGAACACTTCCCTCACAGTGTAGCTACAGCTATTGTAAACAAGGCTAAGGAATTAAACCTTACTCACACCGAAGAGTTACACTCAGAGGTTGAGTATATTGTAGCTCATGGTATAGCCACTACACTTGTAGGAAAACGTACTGTTTTAGGTAGTAGACACTTTGTGATTGAAGATGAAGGAGTAGTAATATCCGATGAACATAAACAATTAATTCAGGAAAACATGGATAAATACTCTGTTATCTACTTTGCTATAGACGGTAATCTTGAAGGAATTATATGTATAGATGATCCGCCAAGAGATGAAGCTAAAGATGTTCTCAG
>MVJJ01000124.1 GCA_003266145.1 Methanosphaera sp. SHI613 | reverse complement strand
ACAATTTTTCTGTAGGAATTAATGTACACATGACACTCATCAAGCCCAACTTAGAATACTTTCTTCCATCATATCAAATCCATTATGAATGTAAATAAGAAACTGAATTAAATCCATTATATTAAGTAAGATGAAAAATATACATTAAAATAGAATATCGAAAGAAATATTTTAGTCAAAAAAATTATTAAAGTAGGGATAAGATGCGAGAAAAATATGAAGAAGCAGGAAGAATAGCTGCAAAGGTACGTAAACAAGCAGCAAAAAAAGCTAAAGCCGGAATGAAAGCATACGACCTAGTTGACTGGATTGAAAGTGAAATACTAAGTACCGGTGCAGGTTTATCATTCCCATGTAACCTTTCAATAAATCAGATAGCCGCCCATTACACGCCGGACCCTAATGATGATACATTACTATGCAACGGTGATATTGTAAAAATCGATCTTGGTGCGGAAGTAGACGGATACATATCAGATACTGCAGTAACAGTAATAATCGAGGGAGATAATGCAGACCCATTTGATGAGGATGGAAAACCCCTTAAAATGCCTGGAAGATTGGATGATGGACTGCAAGAAGTATCAGAGGATGAAATAGAAGAAAGAAGAAAAATCATCGATGCATCCAGCAGTGCATTGGAAAACGTTATAAGCATCCTGAAAGAGGGAGTTACACTTAAAGAGATAGGACGGACAGTACAGGATACCATGCACTCCAAAGGATATAACCCAATAGTTAACCTTGCAGGACATAGCTTGGAACAGAATAACCTCCATGCAGGTCTTTCCATACCAAATTATCCGGAAAACAATGAGCATGAGCTTAAGGAAGGAGATCATGTGGCAATAGAACCATTTGCGACAAATGGTATCGGTGAAGTGGGAGATATGCCCCAACATCACATATATTCATACCTACGGCCAAGACCTCTCAGACAGCCTGATGCAAAGAAACTTCTAAAAAGAATAGCAACCCAGAATACTTACTTCCCATTTTCAAAAAGATGCTTCCTGGATGAATATGATGCAAGAAGCCTGAACAGGGCGATGAGACCACTCATCACCAGTCGTGCAATATATCCATATGCTGCCCTGAAAGAAAGAACAGATGGTATGGTAGCTCAGACAGAACATACAATCATCATAGAAAAAGAAGGCTGTCAAGTAACAACATTATAACCTCCCCATCAAACCTTTTTTAGATTAAAACTCATTTTACAAATATTTTAATAATATACCTACCATACTTATTAATATAGCAGTCGGAGGGTATGATAATATGGAAGTAGAAAGATTGCATTACGACATCAATGACGACTTTAACGAAGTTAAAAGATATGTAATCGAGAATAAGATTGATTTTAAATCAAAAAGCTTATCGGATGGTTTAGTCATCAAGGGAATTGGAGAAAAATATATTAAAATAGAGAATAACTTCTATTCATGGACTGAAATCGAGAATGCCCTGAATAATTACAAGGAAGGAAAAATCATAAACGAGATAATTCTTTCAATATTATCATGGCTATTTGAGGACATAGTAATTGATGAATCATCATACACTCCACGTAAATTTAACCTTGATGAAGACTTCTCAAAGGTTAAGGCAGAAATAATCGAACATAAGGAGTACTATAAGAGGGACTTGATTTCCGGAATAGGCAACGAGAACATCAAGATTACTACATCAAAGTCCAAGGACTACTACATAGAATGGGATGAAATAGAAAAGACCGTCAATAACATACGATACTCCTCATTTGATTACCTGGAAGAAAAGAGGTTTTCAACCACCCTCATAAAGCAACTGTTCAATGACAACACACGAGAATATTCTAGTGAAGAGCTGGAGATACTATCCGGTGAAGATGGAAAAGAAAAACTGAAATATTATAAGCTTTGCAAGTATGGAAAACTCAGTTATAAAATGATAAAGGAAAAAAAGAAAAATTCTGAAGACATAAAGGAATTGGTAAAACTAGCACTTGGATGGAATAATGGTCAACTTCCACTTAACATAACCGAAGAGGGAGTAAATCATGTGATATTATCCCAGTCCAGCATGGTAAGGGCAGACTTTAGAAAAAATGACAGATACACAGATATGATTCAGAAGGAAATAGGAAAAGACTACAAGGTATACAGCATACAATACTCCGACGAATACATCTACCATACCCATAGCTATAAAAACCTGATTAAATACGAGAAGGACTCAAGCAAATGGATTGTGACCTATAACAATAAGAATTTGCTGCAGAATGCATTCAGAAAAGAGGTTAAAAGCCATTGGATATGCACTATCAATACAATCAAGTCAACGGAGGTATGCATGATAAACGATTATGAAAATGAGGCCAATACATTCAACCCGGACTTGTTTACAAAGCTGTACAATGACTTTCAAAGAAGCACATAAACAGAAGGGAAGGTAATAAAAGAAGATTCATATTCTATCGCAGAATACTCTTCAAAAAAGAAAAAGAGATTGTTTTTTTTGATTATTCCTCTTTTTCAAACTCTTGCTTGAAGTTTTTCATATTGTCTCGGAAGTTTTCGTATTCCTTGTCGAATACTGTTTGATTTATCTCGTTAGCCTGGTATTTTAATGTGGACAGTGCTATGTTAACAATCTCTCCGATTAATTTCTTTAAAGATTTCAAGTTAGCCACTACCTTTTCAACATCACCCTGTACTGATTCTACATCTATATGATGATGGTGGTGATGATGACCGTGACCATGGTCATGAATGTGTTCTTCTTCCTCTTCTTCCGGCAGTATAATGTCCAATGATTGGTTTATGCGTTCAAATATCTGATTGATTATGTTTTTTGCTTCCTTGATTTCATCGCTGAAGTCATAACCGGCTTCTTCCAACTTATTTAAAATACCGAAAATAACGTTAAGCAATGTTAACTGGGAAAAATCAATGAAATTTCTTGTCTTTCCAACCAAAAAGGCCAATGTTTCCTCATCAAGGTTATATTGCTTGAAGTCTTCGATTAATGAATCGATAAAATTATTGAATTGAGTTATTACGGGAGTTATTGTATTTATATCCATCTAATCACACCTTTATACTTTGTTAATATTCATATTATATTATGTAATTCGTATTTGATAGGCTTTACCATTATTAGCATATTAAATCCAAGAGATTAAATTTAAGATAATAATCTAAGCTGTTAGAAATACTTCAAATGGAACAATAGTTCAAAAAAAGGTTTTTGGAGGGGATTATATGATTACTTCCTCATATACCATGTCGATAGCCTTTGGTATTGCCTTTTCAACACGTTCTGTTAATCCATACTCTACAAATGGTGATGATATCTTTTCAGGCTTACATGCTATGATGACAATTTCAACTTCCTCCAAATCATCAAGTGGATCTACCACGGATATGGAATGAGGATCCTGATATTTGCCTACAGGAACATCCTGTTTGGATAATTTTTTAATGTCTCCAGGTTCACCTTCAAAGTCAGCCACGTCAAGTATGATGATTTTTTTCCACATTGGATTCGGAAGGCTGAACAGATAATGAGGTGCACTGGTTCCTGCATCAATTGTCATTACATTGCTAGGTAATGGCCTGTTTTTCTCGTTTTCTTCTATCTGCTGTACTGTTAATGGTCCAAAACCGTCATCCTTAAACAATACATTTCCACATCCTACTACTAATACTTCTGCATCGTACAAATTATACTCTCCTATCAATTAAGTTAATTTAAATAATTATTTTATTTTCATTTTTTCTTTTCTTATTACTATATTAGTCATGAGTGACTAATTATCTTTT
>MVJJ01000170.1 GCA_003266145.1 Methanosphaera sp. SHI613 | reverse complement strand
CACAAAGATCAAAAATTAAATGACAGCAATCTCACAGAAATAAATGACAATATAAATACAAGTGAAATAACTAAAAATGCATCGAATGATGCATCAAACAACGTCACAACTGTAAAATTATCTGAAAAAAGCAAGGACAACATTGAAAAATCTACAAAGATTGACAAGGAAGATGATACTTCTTCATCTGAAAAGATAAAATCAAACGTTACGACAAATACCAGTAGTAAAAAAGAGTATAAGAAGACATACACTAAGAAAACTACTGCAAACAGTAACAAGAAGAAGTATTACAATACAAAGAAGACTACTAAGAAAACATATAAAAGCAGTTCCTATGAAAAACAACAGGCAATAATTGCACAGGAACGAGCAAAAAAACTTGAAAATGAAAAAATAGCAAACAACACTAAGAAAGTTCTTAAAACAGCCGGAAATAGTAGCGCAAATGCTACATACAGTATATCCGGTACTGTAACTCAAGTTTATAACAAAACTTCCGGTAAATTTGCCGGTGGAGAAGAAGACGGTGAAGTTACTGAAGGAGCTGAAGTTGTAATCTATGATTCATACGGAGTTAAAGTAGCTCAGACAAAAAGTGACAAATCTGGAAACTACAAAGTAAACAATTTGACAAAAGACAATTATACGGTAACATTTAGTTACGGTACATATGCTTTAGGTAACGAATCTGTAGCTATAATTAATAAATCAAAAAGTGGTATTAATTATACATTCATCCCTGATATAGCAATTATCTCATATTCAGGTGCAACATCTACCGATGGTCAGAAAGAGAAAGTAGAAGCGCTAAAAAGCATTAGTGACAGAGTCTACTTCCTGGAAAGTTATAACATCATCGAAGGATATGATAACTCGGACCAATGGATGTTGGACTATACTAATTTCATATTAGTGGATATGTATTCGGAAGGTAATGGATTTGGTATTGACGTACGTCTGATTGGTGAATCGCCTGCTTCACAGAATAACATGATAGCTTATACATTTGGTATATATTCAGATCAGTTATTCCAGGGTAACCTGAGAAGTTGGGGATTCGTCGGTGGAGATCCATATTCACTGGAAAATACATACATAGGATCATATTGGCAAGCTGAAAGAATTACTGATAATGAAACCGTTTACACGAACATGAATAATTTTTTCAAATATATAGAATATTTGCTTGGCGATTCTGATGTTGATCCTACTAAGAATAATGGGAGTCCTATATTAGAGAAATCTGACTGGGGGATCTATTATCCAGGTCATAAGAGTTTTACAAAAACTCCAACCCAACAGGAAATCAATGAATGGATTCTGTCCAATCCCGGTTATAACGATGACGGTGCAGGTAGTTTAAATTGGATGACCCAAAACTTAACTGCATGGAACGCTGTTAACAACGATCCCGCCACAATCTTCAGCGAATTTGAAACATGGTATGATAAGGAAGTTAAGATTAATGGGAGTTTCGTTGCAATAGCAAGTTATTATCCAGGTGGAGATGTAATAGATGCCATGATTAAAGAATATGAAAAACAGGGACGTGCAGCATTTAACGTATATCAAAAATCTACTACTCCAGCTATTAGTGAATTGATAAAAAACCTAACCGTAGGTGATATGGCACTAAAACATGGAGTAAGTGCAGTCAGTTCCTTATATTCATTTTCCATGGATTATATCAATATGGGTACCGACGTACCTATAAACACATTTTCGGACACTAATCTTTCCATTCTCAAAGCATTAGACGCTATAGATATCACAAGTTATCAAAGTAAATATGGACCACAAGCTGAATGGACAATGGGCGTAACAATTCCACAATTTGAAGGTGTTTTCGGAGCAATCCCTGTATCTTACCTTGATGAAGAAGGTAATGAAATAATAATACAAAGCGGATTGGAAAAACACGTAAACATCACCAATGGATGGGCCAAACTAAAGGATATGGAAAACAAAGATAAGAAAATTGCCATAATCCTATACAGTTACCCGCCAGGAAAAGCAGATGTTGGAGCTTCATACTTAGATGTATTTGAAAGTGTTCGTCAAATGTTAATTCAAATGAAAGAACGTGGATATGACATTGGATACGAAAGTATTGATGATATACCATCAACCGATGAATTAACCACTCAAATTTTAGAATTAAGTAACAAAGGTACACACGCTATTGGTCTTCTTGAACAATACGTGGAAAAATACCGTGACGAACTTGAATCAAACCATCAGATTATTAGTCAAGAACAGTACATGAAATGGTTTAACGAATTACCGGAAAATCTTCAAGCATCAATGATTAAAAATTGGGGAGAAGGATTTGCAACATCAGCTATGGTATATCACAACACATCACTTATCGTTCCGGGTATGCATATAGGTAACATATTTATAAGCGTACAGCCGGCCAGAGGATGGGATGAAGTGGCAGATTACCACAGCGATACGTTATCTCCACCACCACCATACCTAGCATACTACAAATACCTGAATGAAATATGGGATGTAGATGCCATAGTTCACATGGGTACCCACGGAACCCTTGAATGGTTACCTGGACACACATTAGGTATGCAGGAAAGTGACTGGTCTTTCCAATTAACTAACGTTCCAATCATATATCCATATATCGTATCCAACCCAGGGGAAGGTATGACTGCAAAAGAAAGAAGTTTTGCACAGGTTATTACACATATGACTCCTGTAACAGTGGACAGTTCATTATATGGAGATTATGTAAAACTTGAAGATGCAATGACCAGATATACTGAAATCAACAAATTAAATTCGACTGGTACTGACGTATATAGAAGTGAAATCTTAAACATCAGTGCTGAGTTAGGATATCGTCCTATGGAGGATGATGAAACATTCGATGAATATGTCGAATTCCTACACAGTCAAATAGAATCTATGGAAACCGATAAAATTACACTTGGAAACCATATATTAGGCCATATATGGAATGATACCGAAATGGTTGAAGGTGTAAAAACAATTGCCTCATCAAGAACATACATATTGCAGAACCTTATGGAACTGAGATATCCTGGATTTATTGGTCAGGATTACTACACCTTAATAAAGGATAGAAGTTTTGAACCATATAAGGAAGATTTAAACAATATGTTAACAAATATCATTTCATTACTTGTGGATGGAAACAGTATTGAAGATGTTGCCGAAACTTACATGCAAAACAATGAAAGTGCATTATATCAGGACATAACTGATATCTATAACATCATTGAAGGAATTAAGGATAACCAGGAATGGGATGCTATATTTACCGCACTTGAAGGTGGATATGTCAAACCAGGTCTATCTGCAGATCCTTCATACTCTGACGTATTACCGACCGGTAGAAGTTTATATGCTAGTGATACAACCAAGATGCCAAGTAGAAATGCATGGGAAATGGCTAAAAATGCAGTAGACATCATGATAAGAAATTATTATGAAAACAATGCAGGTTCATGGCCACAACTTAACGCTATAGTTATTTGGGGTACTGAAGTACTACGTACAGAAGGTGTAAGCCTAGCAGAATTCTTATATTTCATGGGTGTAGAACCAACATGGGACCACAACGGAAAATACAAGGATCTTAAAGTTATACCGCTCGAAAACCTAACGTTGAAATTAAGTGACGGATCAGTTATAAACCGTCCAAGACTTGATGTATTTACAACAATTGTAAGTTCAAATCCACAATGGATTAAAATGTTAAATGACGCTGTTAAGTTAGTATATGACTTAAATGAATCATCAACAGGTAAAAACATAGAAAACTATGTGATAAAACATATTGATGAATATATTAAGGCATACAATAAAACTGAAGGTGCATTGGACAGGGTATTCGGTTTACGTGGTGCAATACTTGAGGGTACTGGTGTATCCGATTTGGCACCGAGTGTAACCAACTGGCAGGATTCAGAAGAAGGAATCAGTAACGAATTATCAAGTGTATACATGTCAAGGATATCAAATGCATGGAATGTTAATGAAAACGGTAAGATTGAAGTAAACAATAACACAGAACAATTCACTTACCTGTTAAGTCACTTAACATTACTTACACAAAACCTGGACAGTACATGGAGAGTTACCGATTCAGATGATTATGCTGATTGGTTCGGTGGATTACTTAACGCTGCTAACACATTAGGAGCAAAAGTAAACACGCAATTACTGGATATTCGTGATAAAAACAACATCCTATCAAGTACATTAGTTGAAGAAATCCAAAAAGAAATTCGTGACACACTGCTTAACCCTACATATATTGATTCACAAATCAATAGTGCTAGTGGTTGGAACGCAATGGCAGCAAAACTACAGAACGCTATGGAAATAATGTTCACAACCCAGAGATATGCCGAAGACAGACATGGTAATGCTATAGAAGTTAACAAAACAGGAAATAATGCAGGAGCATTAGGTTCCGGTTTAATCACACAAATCGGTAAAATGCTGGTCAGTGATAAACTGAACGTTAACAAAGACTACAAGGCATATGCATTCCAGTCCATGGCAGGTTGGTTATTAACAACAGACATGAACGGCTTCTGGGAATCCAATCAGGGATTACGTGAACAATTAATCAACAAGTATATTCGAAGTGCCGTACAATATGGTATTGCATGTTGTCACCACACATGTAAGAATGTAGTATTCAACAAATGGGTAGTTAAAAAATCAACTGTCCCTAATGAAATGAAACAACAATTCTCAGACATGATGGCTGCATCAACAAGCTTCAAGGGATCATTACTTGACCCTAACGACTTACCATATACCAACACATTAGTTGAAGATGATTACAGTGGAGAAATAGACCTTACCAGCACAGTAACCGAGATAGGTATCGATGCTAGTGCAGTAGATACCGGTGTTAGCGGTAACCCTAATGCTAACGCTAACGGTCAAAGTGCAGGTTCAGGTAGTGTAGCAAACCTTGTCGGTCCAGGTAATGCTGATACCCAAAATACCAATGGTACAAATGGTACGGCTACTGATGGAAACGGTAATGAAGGTAGTGGAAGCGAATCCAACGGTAACGGTGAAAACACTGGTAACTCCAATAGTGGAGACTCCGGTGCAAATAGTGGAAGTGGAACAAGCGGTAGCGGTTCATCATCAAACAATTATGGTGATGGTGTAAGCGTTGGTACAAATGGTGGAGCTGGAGAAAGTAAAACCAACAGTACAGCCGAGGGTAGTGGAAGTTCAGTCGGAGACGTTAGTTCAGCCGAAGCAGCATCCAATGCCCAGGCAGCTAATGCAGAGGCAAGTGCCGGATCCAAGAGTGATGACGGTGAAGCCAGTGCAGCCAGTGCCGGTTCAGCTATGAAATCCGTATTTGAAGTTACTAAGAAGAAACTGAGTAAATCAGCCCCACAAGATTCCGAAATATCAGCGGCATATCTTGTAGGTATTGTTTTAGTCGGTTTGTTATTCTTTGCCGGATTTGAAGGACGAAATCCTCGTGAGAGGAAACGATGATATCATACATATTAAAAAAAATAAAATTTAAAATTTCCCCTTTTCTTATTCTTTTTTATAAAAAGAATATTACTTTTTTTGAAAAACAATTAAAATATTGATTCTAGTATAACATTAATTCGAAATAGAATAATTTAATATATTATAATAATTAATCTGTCTTGATTAGAACAGTATAAAAATAGCATCGAATAAAAACAAAATTTAAAAGAAATAGTAAAAATAGGTGTTGAAGATTATTATAATGTTTTGGTTAATGGATATAAACGTTCCTGATTTTCCTTATACCAATTGACTGTTTTTTCCATTGCATCCTCAAATTTCCATTGAGGCTCCCAACCTAATTTCTTGGTTTTGGATGCGTCAAGTGAATATCTTCTGTCATGACCTAATCTATCTTCAACGTGATTTATGAGACTTTCCGGTTTGTTTAATTTCTCAAGTATCAGCTTGGTAATTTCCATGTTATTTTTCTCATTACCTCCACCGATATTATATACTTCACCGATTTTTCCTTTTTGAAGAACAGTATCTACACCTGCACAGTTATCTTCCACGTATATCCAGTCACGTACGTTCTGTCCATCCCCATATACCGGAAGTGGTTCATCATGCAATGCCTTTAATATGAATAATGGAATTAGTTTCTCAGGGAATTGTCTTGGACCAAAGTTGTTACTACTTCTTGTAATGATAACAGGTATACCATATGTCTTATAGTATGCGTTTACCAGCAGGTCTCCACCGGCCTTACTTGCTGAGTATGGACTTGACGGATCTATATTGTCGGTTTCCTTAAATGAACCTTCAAGGATGCTGCCGTATACTTCATCCGTTGATATTTGAATATATCGTTCCACGTCATATTTACGTACAAGTTCCAAAAGGTTTTGAGTTCCGAGTACGTCTGATTTTACAAATGATTGTGGGTCATTGATTGATTTATCAACGTGTGTTTCTGCTGCGAAGTTTACGACATAATCCGCATCCTTCATTGCTTTAGCAGCTTCTATCGGATCTGCAATATCTCCTTTTATAAATTCAACATCCAATGATTTGATGTTTTCTAAGTCCCCTGCATATGTTAATTTATCCAATACTGTTATATCATAATCCGGATATTTATCTGCTATGTAATGAACAAAATTTGATCCTATAAATCCTGCTCCGCCAGTAATCATTATTTTCAAATATCTCACCTTTTAGTTAGTTGTTAATAATCTTCAAATATTAGTTATTTATATGTTGTTTAAATTATTAATAATTATTGAAAAGTATTGAATTTAATGATTTCAACCATTAAATATGATACTTGCTAAAAATAGAAAAAGAGATTTTTTAGTAAAGATTACTAAAACTCAAAGATATGTCTAAACGTCATCTTCGTCAACTTCAAAGTCTACCAATTGACCGTTTTCTTCCACTATCTTTGCGATGGATTCCTCGGCTTTGGTTAACTTTTCATCACATACCTTAACCAATTGCATCGCATTGTTGAATTCATCGATAGCATCATCCAATGGTACGTCTCCCTGTTCTAATTTTTCCACTATTTCTTCCAATTTTTCCAGACTTTCTTCAAAACTTAAATCTTCCATCTATATCACCTTTGTATTTACTATTCCATCATCGAATTTTATATCCAGATTATCCCCTGATTTTACATCCTTTGAAGAGGAGATAACATTATCATCAACTTTTGCTATTGTATAACCTCTTTTTAATGTTAACAAGGGATTTAAAACCTCTAATTTAGATATACTTTTAACAAATCGATTCTTCTTGTCCTTTGTAATGCTTTGAGGATCCTTTAGAACAGGAGAGTTTTCCAGCATGAACAACCGATTTCTGTTTGCCCGTAGGATATCCTTTGATGAGTTTTCAAATCTGCCAATCATCAAATCAAGATTCATCCTTTGGAAATCATATATGCTTTGCGGATTTTTAAATATGTTCTTTTTGGATATGTTTTCCAGTTTAATCCTATTTTCAGCAACCATATTCTTCATACTATTTGTTATTCTATCATTTAATTGACGTATCTTGAATTTGAATTCCACCATGTCCTGAACGGCAAATTCTGCTGCAGCAGTTGGTGTAGGCGCTCTTAAATCTGCTACGAAATCGGATATTGTATAATCTATTTCATGGCCTACCGCACTTATTACGGGAACTTCCGAGTCATATATCGCCCTTGCCACCACTTCTTCATTGAATGACCATAAATCCTCTATGCTTCCTCCACCACGGCCAACTATCAACGTATCCAGGTCATAATTTTGAGCTTTGTTAATTTGGTCCTTTATATTTTCTGCAGCCTGATCTCCCTGTACCAATGCAGGAAATAGGATGATTTGACAGTAGGGATATCTTCTTTTTATTGTTGTGATGATATCACGTATTGCTGCACCCTTCGGAGATGTCACTACACCTATACGTTTTGGATATTTGACTATCTTTTTTTTATGAGATTCATCAAACAATCCTTCAATGGATAGCTTTTTCTTCAGCTGCTCAAATGCTATATGCAAATCACCAAGTCCATCCTCGGTTATTTTATGAGCATATAACTGGTAATTACCATAATTACGATATACCTCGATATAGCCTTCTATTATCACCTTCATACCATCCTTCGGCTCAAACTTCAGATTACGTTTATATCCTGCAAACATTACCGAACTAATCTGTGAGTCCTTATCCTTAAGGGTAAAATAGCTATGTCCATTATGAGATGTTTTAAAGTTTGAGATTTCACCCCTTACCATAATATTTTGTAGTTTTTCATCACTTTTAAACTTTTGATTGATGTAATTGGTGACTTCAAGAACCGTATATATTTTTTTCTCATTCTCCTTGATTAGCTTGGGAGTTTCAAATTCAATAATACCCTGTTTTGTAAAACGCTTCCCCATAGCACCACCTTTTTAATTATTTGATTATTGTTACATTATTCATAATCTTAAGTAATGCTTAAGATTGAATTAATCTTGTTTTTCACTATCAGAAAAGTCATATTCCTTTGAATCAATATTTGTCGATTCCAACTTCATAATTACCGGTCTTAGACCATCATTACATGAAACTATAGCCACTCCTGGTTTATCTATCCAGTCATGATAATAAAATACTGAATTTTCAGCCCCATGAGCCAATGCAAATACGTACTGATAGATTGCCTTCCAGGCCTCATCACAGAATCCTTCGGGTTTTGCATAATCTGCATAGAATACTTGGCCTTCCTCCATCATAGGACAGCTGGATAAACCTTCCACACCATATTCTTCAGCTAATTCTTTGTCCAATGTAGTTTTCAATATAGTGATTTTGACTTTTTTCATGCCGTTCATTTTTACACCTACTTTATATATTACACATCAAATGATTTATATTTTAAAAAACAATATACTAAATATGAAATTCTTTATTACAGGTGGTAGTGGACTACTGGGTGGTAGGATTGCTACTGTAGCTGATGTCGAAGACGAACTAGTTTTATCACATAACTCTAATCCTACAGCAAATACTGTTAAGTGTGATATTACAAATGAAGAGGAAGTAAAAAAAATCATTACAAAAGAAGATCCTGACGTGGTCATTCATTGTGCTGCCATGACAAACGTGGATTTATGTGAGGATGAATCGGATAAGGCATATCTGTTAAATGGTGATGCTACAGGATTTTTAGCTAAGGCATCAGAAAGCGTTAATGCCAAAATGATCTATGTATCCACTGACTTTGTGTTTGATGGAACTAAAGGTAACTATAAGGAGGATGATGAGGTTAATCCTCTTGGAATTTATGCAAAAAGTAAATATGATGGAGAACTTCAGCTACAAAAGTACTCTACAAACTGGGCAATTGCAAGAGTTAGCGTATTGTACGGATGGCATGAAAGACTTAACTTTACCACATGGGTAATTGATGAGCTTAGAAAGGGTAATGAGATTAATATAGTTACCGATCAGATAAACTCGCCTACACTAGCCGATAATGCGGCAGAGGCAATGTTTGAGATAGCAAGACAGGATAAGAACGGCATTTATCATACGGCAGGTAATGACTTAATCAGCAGATATGATTTTACAAGACAGATTGCTGAGGTGTTTGATTTGGATGAGAATCTAATAAATCCAATCACCAGTGATAAATTCGTTCAGAAAGCTCCTCGACCTCGTGATTCATCATTGAATGTTGATAAGATAGAAAAAGAATTGAATTTTAAAATGGAAACTTGTATGGAGTCTTTGGAGAGAATGCGTGATTGTGAATAATCACATTCTATTTTTTTTTATTTCTTGATTGAATATGTTTTCATGAAAAAAAATCGGGTAAACAGTAAAATTTATATATGATAATTAAAATATATAATTATAGACTTTAAGTCTTAATGGTTAAATCCATCCAATATATAATTTATTTTTTATATGCGGGGGTGGTCGAGCGGTCAAAGGCGCTAGGTTGAGGGCCTAGTGAGGTAGTCTCTTCGCGGGTTCGATTCCCGTCTCCCGCACTAATTTATTCTAAAATCTATTTTTAAAAATAATTCTTTAAAAAAAATAATAATTGAGATTAAATTTATTATTATATGATTAGTTACTATTTGAATTTAAAAACTCGGTTAATCATCCACTTTTATCGTAACCTTAAGCTTTGTGGAATTACTTAAATCTTTAATCAGATCATTATCCAAATCTATTGCAGCCTTATCTGCATTAATCATCAACGTCCTGCTGCATGTAAATGTACTTTTTCTACATACCATATCGCTGGGATGATCTAATGTGAGCTCTGATGAGCCGTAGCCTATTATCCTGTCGGATGCATTTGGTGTTTCAAGCAGCAATTCTATTTTAGTATCATCGGATTGTATTTTTTGTCTTAATTCCTCTGGAAAATCATTTAACGTTACATTGCTGTTTAATCCAATAATACAATCACCCTTAAGCGTTAACGTATCATCGGTTGTAATCTCGAATGTTGATTTATGCTTTGAGAGAACATTTTTATGTCCCGTAGCTTCAAATGAATACTCCATAACTATTACCCCCAAACTATTTGTTTATGTTGATATAATCATTCTTATTGTTAATTATCATGTTTAATGAATTAATAACCATTTCCGAAAATAGCACTATCATGAAAAAGAATGAATAATTGAATGATAATCCTATCAATACCACGAGTATAGCCGCAAACATGAGGTAAGTGTATAGTCTGGACCAATTATTTGATAGAAATGCTATTATTAAGGATAAAAATATTATTAATGGAATTTCCAGATCCACCAGTTCTATAAATCCCACATTGCTTGAATATGCAATTATCATATAGGCCATTACAGATAGCATGGATACGCTTATGTAATAATTAATGTTATTTGTCAAATCATGATTATCATTTGTATTGGCAATTGTCGATTTGACTTCATTAGCATATATATCATTTTGGTAGGTATTCTGGTAGTTTAAATTATCTTGCGGCTGATTCATATTGTTTTCCGGATTGTCTTGGGTCGTTGAATTGTCAGACGATTGTGGATTGTTTTTGTTTGAGTTTCTATCTACTATTACATATGTTAGGTTATTGTTTTCAGATTCATCCATTTTTTTTATCCTCCTTATTAATTATTTTAAATAATTTTATATTTTACTTTTTTGATATTTATTAGCATGAATGAAGATAGTGTTGATAAGGGAAGTTATTGTCTGATTATCCATGTGAAAAAAGATTGTCGGATAAAGATTGGTGCTAAAGGGATGATTGAATTTGATGAAGGATACCATGTTTACGTTGGAAGTGCGTTGAATGGACTCAACAAAAGGATTTCAAGACATATTTCCAAGGATAAGAAAAAACATTGGCACATGGATTACCTGTCATTGAATAAAAATGTGGAAATAATTCAGGTGATATACACCAATTGTGATAAAAAAATTGAATGTAACATATCCCAAAATATAAATGAAAATACGGATAAATATATTGAAGATTTTGGATGCAGTGATTGTAAATGCATGTCTCATTTATATTATTTTGATAGTTGTAGTGAAGCCATAAATGTTTCCAGGGACGCAATTGAAAAACTTGGATATCCAATTAAAAAGTGGATGAAATATCCTGCAAAAAATAAGAGACACATGAAAAACAGAAAGAGAAGGATTAAGAAAATAGGTATGAAAAGAAAAATGAGAAAAAGAGCGATTATCTAATTTTCAACATAGGAATAGAAGAATTTCTCAAATTCCTCACTCTCTAAAGGAGATGGAGTGACCAAATTGTCATTAGCCATTATGGTCTGGGTCAACTTACGATATTCATCAGATTGATCGGAGTCTGGAAATACTTCAATAACCGTTTTTGCCTGAAATTCACTGCTTTGAACCAATGGACTTCTAGGAATAACCCCTATTACCTCGGTTGAAAGTAACTTTGCAAATTCAGTAACAATTTCCACTTCATTTTCAACATTACGGCAATTACATATTATACCACCAAGCTTACCGTTCAACTTTTTGATACCCTTGGCGATGTTGTTGGCAGCATAAAGGGACATGTACTCCCCACTGGTAACTATGTATACCTCATCGGCATATTCCTCACGTAATGGTACGCTAAAACCACCACATACCACATCACCCAGAACATCATAGATAACCAAGTCAGGATTGGAGTCAAATGCACCTAACTGGTTAAGCAGTTTCATTGCAACTATTACTCCACGACCTGCACATCCCACTCCAGGTTCAGGTCCACCGGACTCTACACATAATGTGTTGTTAAATCCTTCATACAAGACATCATCAAGTACTGGTTTTTTATTGTTTCTCATCGTGTCAAGTATTGTCGGGATTCTTTTTCCAACGAGAGTTCTTGTTGTATCCGCCTTTGGATCACACCCTATTACAAATGTGGAATCATCATAACTTGCGGCTATATTTGATACTGTCGTTGATTTTCCTATTCCACCCTTTCCATATATTGCTATTTTCTTTTTTGTCATCTTAATCCTCCTTTATAGATACCTTTTTATATACATGGTCATTTTCACGAACTACATTATTGAATTTAATACCTACCAATCCTTCCTTAATTGATTCGACATTTTTTCCATCAACCTGCATGGATGATACCTCTTCGGTAACACTTCCGGTTTTGTTTCCTTGAATTATAAGAGTATCTCCTATTTTAAGTTCATCCCATACTTTTACTTCAGCAACATTGATTTTTTTATAATAATTGGTAATCTGACCAATATCAACTTTCTTATATGTTGCATTGTTATCAAAACTGGTCTTTTTAGGCACTCTGAAATAAAATCCAGTGTCAAAGCCTCTGTTGAAGACGCTTGAAAGTTCATCTTTCCATTTTGGAAGATAATCCCGTGACAAGTCATCCCATTTTCCCGATTGATATAGATTTATTGCATCGCTATAGCATTTTGTAACTGTTGCCACATAATCGGGAGCTCTTGCTCTTCCTTCTATCTTGAAGGCATCTATACCCGCTTCTATCAACTGAGGAACATATTCAATCATACACATATCTCTTGGACTTAATAGTCTTGACTTTTCGATATCGTTATCCTCGGGAGTAGTTAATATCAACTGCTTATTCTCGGTTGATTGAATTGTCCATTCCTGCCTGCATGGCTGCAGACACTCGCCACAGTTGGCATTTCTGTCATAGAAGTATGAACTCAAAAAACATCTTCCTGATATGGCTACACACATTGCCCCATGAACGAAAGTTTCAATTTCAATGGGTGATGATTTTTTAATTCTTTTGATATCCTCCAGGGATAATTCTCTTGATAGTACCGCACGTGTTATGCCCAATTCCTTATAGACCTTTAACGCTTCTGAGTTAGTGATGTTTGCCTGTACGCTTAGATGTAATGGAATGGATGAATCCTTCGCTACATTTATCATACCTATGTCCGATATTATAAGTGCATCCACGTCATAACTTTCAAGAGAAGACAATTGTTTTTTATATTTTTCCAGCTGATTATCCGATACGATTGTATTTGTACATACGTATACCTTTTTATCGTTGTCATGACATTGTTGGGCAATATCCTTAATATCATCCAAACCAATATTTGCGACATTTGCACGCATATTATAATCGGTTATTCCAACATAGACACTATCGGCATTATTGTTTATTGCAGCACTAACACATCGTTTATCTTTTGCTGGAGCTAGTAATTCTACCATAATTTCAATACCTTAAATAAATTCAAAAAAAATAGTTGAAGAATTAGGGGTGTTATTCTTCTTTATATAATTCCGGTGGGATGATTGTAGGATATTCTTCTGTTATACATCCGAGACATAAATCTTCACGAGGAGTACCTATTGATTCTACAAGTCCTTCTATGCTGATATATCCTATAGAATCAACACCTATTTCATCTCGAATTTCTTCATTGGTTCTATCTACCGCAATTAGCTCTTCTTTGGTAGCCATAGCGATTCCGTAATAACATGGAGATATGATTTCCGGACATCCTATAAGTAAATGAACCTCCTTAGCACCGGCATCCCTTAACATTTTAATAATTGTCTTGGATGTTGTTCCACGTACGACACTGTCATCTATGACTATTACTCTTTTATCTTTAATTACCTCATCAAGTGTGTTCATCTTTAATTTTACTGCAATATCCCTATCCTTTTGTGTTGGCATGATAAATGTTCTACCTACATATCTGTTTTTAATCAATCCTTCAGCATATGGAATGCCACTATGTCTTGAGTATGATAATGTTGCAGGTATGGCTGAATCCGGTACTGCTATTACAACATCGGCATCTATAGGATATTCCTTTGCCAATTGTTTTCCTATGTTAAGACGTACCTGATATACACTTTTATCAAAAATCATGCTGTCAGGTCTTGCAAAGTATAGGTATTCAAACATACAATTTGCTGTATGCTCAGCTTTTGGTAGATAATAACTTTTCTGTATGCCGTTATCTATTTCAAGGATTTCACCGGCTTCTATGCTACGGATATAATCCATGTCAAGTGAGTCAAATGCCACAGTTTCTGATGCAACCGCTATGAATTCCTCATCTCCACCTAGAGATAACGGTTTCATGCCTAACGGATCCCTGATTGCATATATTACACCATTAATCATCAATACCAGTGCATATGAACCTATCAGTTTGCCACATGCTGATTTGATGGACTCGACGACATCACCACATTTTGCATATTCATCCAGTACCAAGTGACATATTACCTCCGAGTCTGTTGTTGACTTGAATTCATAACCGGCTTCGATTAATTCTTCACGAAGTAATGCTGAATTTACAATATCCCCATTATGTGCTTCAGCAATAAGTATGTCCTCTTCACGTTCTACAAATGGTTGTCCGTTAGACAATTCGGATTTTCCAGTAGTTGAATAACGTACATGTCCTATTCCGATATTTCCATTTAATAAATCAAGCAAATCGTTATCGAATACCTCGGATACTAATCCCATATCCACGTGAGTATTAATTCGACCATCTTTAAAAACACTTATTCCGGCAGATTCCTGCCCTCTATGTTGTAATGTATATAATCCAGAATAAATCCATGAAGCTACATCGATTGAATCATCAAAAGAGTATATACCTACAATTCCACATTTATCTTGCAATGTATCTTGCACTTTTTGTCTCCCCATCGTTATGTAAATTAAAAAATGAAGTTGAAGTAAAAAAATTTATTAATTATACTAATACTTTTCATTTTATGAATACTTATATTTTAGTATAATTTTTTTCACAATCAAAAAAATTGATTAAAAGACCCATAAATCAGTAAATTAATTAACTCTAAAGAATATACCATTAATATATAAGTTATCGGATTTGAGTAATGTGAAAGTTAAGTATGAATGCGCATCATGTATGTTAAGACAATCAAGAGAGGCAATAGAAAATTCTGTAGAAGATTTTGACGAACGTATGAACATAACATTAAAAGTATTGGATTTTATGAATAAAAATTTCAAAAAAGGCACCAATTCCAACAAGTTAGGTACAGATTTGCACCATATGATTATGAAACTTACAGAAAACGATGATCCATATAAATCATTCCGGATAGATGGTAACAAACTGGCTAAAAAATTGATTCCCACCGTCCAGAAGATTATTGATGAGGATCCTTCCCTTGAAAGTTATGTGAAAATTGCAGTTTGTGGTAATATCATCGACTTTGGAGCCTTGACTCAAGATACGGATATGGAAATGCTAATCAGAAAAAAGATTACTGAAGAACTCATCATCAATGACGTTGCCCTACTGGATGAAGAGCTTAAACAAGCAGAGAAGATACTTTATTTAACAGATAATGGTGGAGAGATAGTATTCGATAAATTATTGATTGAAAAGATTAAAAATGATTATGATTTGGAGATAATACTTGCGCTTAAGGAAGCTCCAATATTGAATGATGCCATCGTGAGCGATGCATATGATTTAGGATTGGATGAATATACTACTGTCATCAGTACTGGTGCAAATTCCGTGGGTGTTGTAAAAGACTACATTTCAGATAATCTTCATGAGCTGTTAAACAGTGTTGACTTGGTTATAAGCAAGGGTATGGGTAACTTTGAGGGCCTGACAGAAATGCAAGTGGACAGTCCGATATTCTTCCTATTGAATACCAAATGTAATGTTATATCAAGTGAAATTGGTGTAAAGTTAGGAAGCAGCATATGCTATAAAAAGGACTTGAAAGAGTAATTTTTACTCTGACATTGACCATTTTTTGTTAAACGCCGAGGAATAATTTGAGATTATTGTTGAGTAAGTGTTGTATAATCCCACCATATTGGCGTTTTGTATTGATTTACCTGAGTTTTCTGCAAATACCAACATCATCTCCTTATAATCCCTTATTATCAGTTGAGCTGAGGGAAGCTTAACATATTTGACTTCTACAGGTAACTGTGATAATATTTTCTTTAGATTTATTGTAACTCCATCCACAACACATTCTGATACTGCCAATATTTTTACCTGAACTCCTCCTTTTACCAGTTTTATCATCAATTTCTTAAATGAATCTATATTCGAGGGCAATATGAATCCTAAACGAATCAACACTACCTTTTTTGATTTGTTCAGTATATCATTTTGTTTCTGAACAATCTTTTTGATATCTTCAATCGATTGAATCGGAGTGTTAACTGCAGGTAGTTTGTTGTCATATATTTCAACCAGATTACCTTCAAGTATGTCCAACTGCTTTAGAAATTCCTCCTTATAATTCTTTAATGCCTCCGAAGGATCTATAACATCATATTCCAATGGCCTTCCCTGACGTATTTTAATTAATCTCTTGTGTTCTAAACTTTCAAGTACCGGATATATCTTTGAGCGTGGAACTTCAGCTGTCTTACTAATTGTATCTGCCTTAGAAGATATCAATGATATTAATGCAAGATACGCCTTTGATTCATACTCTGTTAATCCCATCTTTTTTAGAATTTTTAAGTTTTCATCATCCATGATAATTAATCCCCTAAATTATAACTCCTGTCTTTGTAAAGTTATGTTTCTTAGAGCATATATACTTTGTTTCAAATTCACTTTTTTAGTGACATAATATTATATAGTCAGTATTCATAAAATAATAGTAATAAATTAATAGGTGATTATAAAATGAATGACAATATGTTTTGTTACCAATGTTCACAAGCAATGAAAGGTGAAGGATGTACAAAAGTAGGAATGTGTGGAAAAAACGAAACACTGGCAAGATTACAGGACAACCTAATATTTGCTGCTAAAGGAATAGCCGCATACAACTACCAGATGGAAGAATTTGGAAAAAGTGATGAAGAAATAAACAAATTCATAACAAAAGCATTATACTCAACACTAACAAACGTAAACTTTGATATTCAGAGTTTTGTAGACATGGCATTAGAAGCCGGTGAAATAAACATCAAAGCTATGGACGGACTTAAAAGAGCACACATTGAAAACTACGGAGAACCTGAACCTAAAGAAGTACAAAAAGGTGCAAGCAAAGGTCATGGAATACTCGTTACAGGTCACGACCTAAAGGTACTTGAAGAATTATTAAAACAGACAGAAGGAAAAGGAATAAACATTTACACCCACAGTGAAATGCTGATAGCACATGGATATCCTGGCCTCAACAAATACGAACACTTAAAAGGTCAACTGGGCGGACCATGGTTTGACCAGAAGGAAATCTTTGAAAAATATGAAATACCTGTACTTGTAACTACAAACTGTGGATTAATACCTAAAGAAAGTTATGCAGACCGCATATACACCTCAGGTATAGCACAACTTCCGGAAGTACCACACATCGATGATTATGACTTCTCAGAAATAATCGAACAGGCACTTGCATTACCAGAACTTGAAGAAGAAGAGGATAAATCAACATACACCACCGGTTTCGGAAAAGATACCGTATTGTCACTGGCAGACAAAATCAAGGAATTAGTTCTTGCAGGTAAAATCAAACAATTCTTCGTAATGGGAGGATGTGACGTGCCAAACCCTGTAATGAGTTATTACACCGACTTTGCAAAACAATTACCTGAAGACACTGTAATATTATCAGTTGGATGTGGAAAATACAGATTCAACGATTTAGACTTAGGTGACATTGAAGGCATACCAAGACATATCGATTTAGGTCAATGTAACGATGCAATTGTAGGAGCAGAAATACTAACTGCACTTACAGAAGTATTTGACATGGGATTAAACGACTTACCTGTTACATTTGTACTAAGCTGGATGGAACAAAAAGCAGTATCAATCCTCTGGAGTTTACTGGCATTAGGACTAACCAACATACACATCGGTCCAATTCTCCCTGCTTGGATAGATGAAACCATACTCACAGTACTCGTTGACAACTTTGACCTAAAACTTATATCAACCCCTGAAGAAGACATCAAAAACATATTAGGATAGAATTATATATTAATTCTAATTCATTCCTTTTTTTTGAAAATATTTTTTGAATAACCATTTGAAGTGAATAACAATTATTTTAACCACATCATTGATACACTTAATCTACAATGTAATACAGTTAATCTTTTGACATGACCCCTCTTTCTTAAAAAAAATATTGATATCATACATTTGTTTTGAATATCTGCTGAAGATACGTTGCTTAATATTTATTTTGAAAAAAATAATACCAATAAAAGCAACAATTTATTACAATAATTGAATATAGATGATTTAAGTTAGAAAAAATAAGATAAATATAATATCAACGAATGAAAAAGGATATAATAACAATTAAATAGAAGAGGGGATTGTTATGTCTAATGATAAATATAAGAATATAATAATCTTACTTGTAATTTCATTAGTATTTCTTTCATTAAGTGCTATATCTGCAACAGATACAGGTACTGCAGATACACCCACGGATATTCAAGAAGTAGAAAATGAAAATGTAAATTACGAATCAGCAGATAATTCAGAAGTAAAAGTTAATGATAATATCAAAAAGAATCAGGAAGACCTGACGATTAAAAATTCACAGGAAGTTATTGAAAACGTCCAAGGTGAATCAGAAGAGGATGATGAGTTTATTAATGAAGGTGATTGTAGTTCAAGTATCGTTCAAAAGAATGAAAATGAAACCGCGATATCCTTCAGATTAGATGCAGCATCAAAACTTGATTTATATATCACAAATGATAGTGCTGTAAAACAATTCAAGACACGTTCAACTTATTTCTTCCACGTATTGATGACTCCTAACGGATGGGTAGCGGGAACCGGAGGAATGGATTCTGGTACTGAAAACAAGAAGGTTGAATCAATTGCCATGAGAATGATTAACAACAACAAAATTGATGTCCAGTCAGTAAATGAGATATTCAATATCAAGAAAAACATTGGAAGAGGACATTTTATTATCAAGGCCCCAACAGGAGAGTATGCGGCAATACAATACTTCTATGGAAAGTATACCAAGGAGATGGGCGTATTGAAAAGTGGAGAGTACATCGTATGTCCAAACGATCCGACATATTACCGTAAGGGAAACTATATATCCACCACGTCAACCACGAACTTGAGTGATGCGACAAGATACCTTGCATCCCATGATAGATATGGTACGCTACGTAGTCAAATAACAACCCTGGAGTATATTCATAAAAATCATGAAAGGACAATCAATGTATATCTGGCTAATGATGATGGAAGATACGTTGGATGCAACTCCAAAAGATACTGCAACGACTTTAACATTACCGGTCGAATCATAAAAGCATCACAGATACCAATCATAAACAATAAACTACATGCAGCAACATACAAATATAGAGACAAAAACATAAAAACAAGCATAACAACAGACAACGTATCTGCAAACGGAAATAAGGTGACATTGAAGGCTAATGTAATGGATGACTTGTCAAATAAGCTAAGCGAATCCAATGTAATATTTAAGATAAACGGTCAAACATTAAAGGATGCTAATAATAAAGTCATAAAAGCAAAAGTAGTAAATGGCATAGCAACTTACACCTATACATTACCATACATTTGGAGAAACAACTTCACATATACGGCAAAGTACGTCGGCAATGAGTATTATAAAGATGCCACCAGCACCGAATCAAGAATTAACGCCAATTTAGTTAGATTAAATCCGACGGTTAACAGCAGATACGCCAATAGACTGCAGATAACGACAAACGTTAACTTCATATCAAACAACAGCAAGGTAAACGAGGGAGTGCTGATTTATAAGATTAACGGAGTAACCCTAAAAGACGATAAGAACAATATCATCAAGACCGCTGTTAAAGATGGAACGTCAACATTAACACTTGATAAACGATATTCGCCTAACAACTACACGTTGACAGTGTCATATATTAGAAGCAACTACCGACAGAATTTGAACAAAGCGTTTACGATAACTCCGATAACAACAAAGATAATATTAAATCCAGTAACCACGAAATCAGCTATTGCTAAAGTAACCGGACAATTGATTGATGATAACAATATGAAAGTTAGTGGAATAACAAAGGCATGTGTAAAAATCAATGGATTAACTCTTAAGGATTCAAACAATAAGGTGATACTCTTTAAAATAGAAAATGGTACAATAAACTTTGACATTACACTTCCAAACAATCTGAAAGCAAAAACGTATAACCTTATATTACAAACTCAAGAACATAAAGCATACCTGGCTACAAACGCCAAAACGACATTGACTGTTCAAAAAGTATGAACAAGGAAAACCTTAATCATCCCCACCTAAAACTTTTTTTGATAAAATTAAATCAATTTTTGAATTTTAGTAAGTTATAGTCTATCTGGAAGAATATAATATGAGAATAAGATATGAATACAATTTTATTTTAAATAAGTAGTTATGATTACTAATTAAATAATGAAAAAAAATAGGAAAAAAGATTATGATTTAATCATCCTTTTGGATTTGTGGTGGTGTTAAGGACATCTTCAAACTCCAGATCTGCCAGCCATTTATCTTTACATTCACATGTGAATTCTTCAAGCTCTTCTGGTATTTCCTGTGTCAGGTTGGATTCTATTATCAGTGACTTGAGTTTGGAGTTACATTTTTTACAGTTGAATGGTCCGCGTCTTGTGCCGAAGCCAGCAGTGTCCATAATCATTGGTATGTCGACGTTTTTTCGTACTTCTTTGATTATCTTTACTGTTGACCATATCCATGGAGGATTGTATGAACCCTTCTTCCATAGTGAATCCATCAATGTTCCTGCATGAACGGTTGCCGGACAGTATGCTATACGACTTACGCCTACTTCCTTTGCATATTTTGCTGATTCTATCGATTCGTTGATTGCTTCCTGTTCTGATATTAAAATCGGTTTTACGAGAAGATATGCCTTTGCTCTTATGTCGTAGTCTTCGATACTGTTTATCATGTTTACGCAGTCTTCGAATGCCTTGTTAGTTATTCCCTTGTTTATCTTGTTTTGGCGAGTTTCTTCATTTGAAGTCTCAAGACCTATACCAATCTCAAATATTTTATCAGGTATCAGTGATGCTAGTCGAATAAGTGATTCTTCATCAATGAATTCGGGCTTTGATTCAACAATTACCTCTTTTAAATTATCGTATTTGTTGAATTTATTGAAGATATATTCCTGTACTTTTGGAGGTATTTCATTAGTATTTAGAAAACTACCAGATACAAATAGTTTAACTGCTACATTATCCAATGAGTCAAAATCAACCTTGTCCAGCTGTTTATTCCATTGGCTATCAAAGATTCTTATGAGGTCTTCATCTGAAATATCGCATAATGGTGAATCAGCGATATAACTACACATGGTACATCCACCGCTAACTCTTGCCCATTGGCAGCCGCTTGTCGGAAGTACGATGAAAATCGTGTAACCTACACAGTCATATAATCTGTCCTCTCCAGCCCAACTTGCAGCGTATGCTTCTATCGGCTTTTTATTCTTTTTCTTTTCCATCTTATTTTTAAGGTTAGTGATGGATTTTTCCCTGATTTGTTTATTTATTTTCTGTACTTGCATATTATACATCCTTAATTAAATGAGTTTACCACATCTTCAAGTAGTTTAAGTGATTTTATTCTATCTTTTCCTATAGGTGAACCTACAACAAATTCATTGACGCCCATACCCTGCAATAATTCTATCTTATCATTTATCTGAGAAGGTGTTCCCCATACACTGAATGCGTTAACCATAGCCTCATCCACACAAGCTATTGCATTTTTAAAGTCATTGTTTGACAGGTGTTGCTTTATGAGATTTGCCTTATCCACATCGATTTCATGCCTATCGAGTACGACCTTTGGAGCACCCGCTATGATAAATGCCACTACGATCTTCGTTTGGTTGAATGCTGAAACAGGGTCATCATCAACACTGCATGCGGTATATGCTGCAAAGTTGAAATCTTTATCTGAATTCGTTGAATTTGATATTCCTTTTTTGATTAATGGTATGGCATGTTCGAAGTCTTTCGGACTTGAAGCGTTGACAAGACTTCCATCGGCAATCTGACCTGATAATTCGAGCATTCTTGGTCCCTGAGCTCCCACATATATTGGTATTTTATCCTGAATTTTACCTGTACCTGTGAGTTTTGCCCCATTCTTGACCTCTTTACCTTCAATGACGTCCCTTATTAGACATACAGCATTCTTTACTGTTGCCAATGGCTTGTTCCACCCTATGCCCAATGTGTTCATCGTTGCCTTATCACCAGGACCTATTCCGAGTAGTGCTCTACCATCTGATATTTCGTCAAGAGTCGTGGTTGCCTGTGCTATTGTAACCGGATTTCTGATAAATGGATTTGATACACCGGAACCCATGTGTATTGTACTGGTTTCATATGCAGCCAATGCCAGTACCTCAAATACGTTCTTATTGTTATAATGGTCAGTTATCCATACATTTTCAAATCCAATATCCTCAGCTATCTTAATTAATTCAAGAATATTGTCTATTGATTCGTTAGGCAATAATTCTAAAGAAAATTTCAATTAAATTACTCTCCACATAAATTATAAATTATTATAGTATAGTTATGTTGCTTATTATTTCTATATTTTTTTAGTGACAGATTGACATGAGAAAAAATATGTTTAAAAAAAGAATTCATGAAAAAATAGAATTTAAAAAGATATTCCTTAAAAAAAAGAATATCCTCATTTGCCCAAATAGCATTATTCACTTTTTTTAAATAGTTCCATATCTGCATTGAAGAACAATTTATAAAATGAATTTGATGAAAATAACAACAGGAATACCTCAAAAAATGCCGATATGAAAACATCATCAATAAAGATATCCAAGTATATCAAGAAATTTACTACAACTACCACAATCAACGTAAATATAAGCACGAATTTCATGAAATGTCCATACCCCATTTTACGTACAACACGCAATATGATTCGCAGATCACATGCTACTTTTAAACTTCCAAATTTGAACATCAGTATTCTTCCGATATAAGAAAAGGATGTGAAAAGTACAAATAGGAATAATGTAATTAATAAATGTAACTGAATGCTGTGATAAAGATTTATGTTCATGGACTCAGGCAGAAAATGTAATAGTTCCATTACCGTTGAAGATGCTACGTTAATATCCATATCGAGAATATATTCATATACATGAATTACATTAAAATATAGGCCTGTTGGTCCCAATAATAGGATACTTAACAGAGATGGAATTAAAATGTAATACAACGTAAGAACATATTCATTAAATCCTTCAACCAAATGATGTTTAATATTAAAATGTAATGATTTGCCAAAAACAACCTTCTGAACAATATTCATACTTATTCCAAGCATCATTAATGATACAACAGTTTTTAAGATAAACCATCCCAAATAATAATCATCCACAGGAAGCAAACGCAATATATAACTTAATATTTCACATGAAAACATTAATAAATATACCACAAGGAATGCTTTAAAATCTGTGAATGGCATTTTAAGTGATTCTATAATTATCTGTCTAATTCTCATGTTATCTATAATAACTTATCTTAATAATTATTTATAATAGTTTTTATTATTAAAAAGCAAGAATAACACCGTAAAAAATATAGAACAAAAGACAAAAAAAATTAGAAACAAAAAAAATAATAGAGAAATAAAAAAATTAAATGTCAATAGACATTTTATTCTCTTCTTGTTTTACAATAATCCCATGAACACAAGGGTAGGAAGAAGGTCGATTAGAACATGCACTATATATGCAAGCGTTAAGTTTTTTGTCTTCAAATATGGATATAGATAGAATATTGATCCAAGACCGATTAATCCTAAACATTGAAGCATGTTGAAATTATAAGCTCCAACATGCACTATTCCAAATAGGAATAATGTCACTATCACACCCACGATTATGGAAGTTTTTCTCTTATTTGTTGATTTATATATTACAGACATCACCAAAATCAGTATCATGAATTTGAATAGTTCTTCTCCTATAAGTTGTATCAGAAGTAGAATCATGTCCAAGATTTGCACTGAATTACCAACCGTTGAGGAGTTATTCTCAAAAGAAAAACCAAAATGACTTAGTATAAAAAACAACAGCAATACAAAAACATAATAACCAATAAATGATACTACAATTAGTTTCAAATCGCCTTTTTTCGGCTTTTTAAAGACCAATCCAATTTTTCCTTTAGTTGAATATAACACAGGCAATAGTAAAACTACACAATACAATATAGGCATTACCCTATCTGGCAAATCCATAATACGGAAGGAAAGAGCGGAAATAGCAGATATGCAAAAACCAATAATGCTACAATCCACACTATCTTATCTTTTATTGTAAAACTTGGTATTTGATTATAAAACGGAAAATCTACTTTATCTTCAAATTTAAAAAAATCATCATCCAATGTAATCACATCCATTAATCATTAGATATCTGACAATATATATTCACCTGACTTTTTAATTGAAAGATGAATAATAATAATACTTCAAATTAATCTATTAAGTATATTCGAATTTCATAGTAATAAAATTAATCATATCAACAACAATAAATAACAACAGCAATGAATATGAGTATTTGATAATTTAAAGAAGAAATACTCCCATATAACTTTTAAAAAGAAATCAAATATCCCTCATTGAAAAATATGCAAAGTATCCGATAAGAAACATTGATTATTGTTGAATAGAAGTAAATATTATTTAAATTTTAAATAAGCTTATAAAAAAGAGGGATTACTATAAATAACATCAAATATCAAGATAAAAAATTAAAAATGTGCAAAAAGAATAAAATAATAAAAAAAAAGAAAAAATGAGTTTAGAATGGTAATTCAATGTATCTTACTTCACCAGAGTTTCTACTCCAGTTTACGATTGTACCAAATGAGTTGTAATCTGATGTTGCATCACATTGAACCCATTTACCATTAACATATACTTCTGCCCATACGTGACCTGTTACAAGACCACTTCTGAATACACAACTTTTACCGTGTACATATCTGGCAGGTAGGTTTGCTGTTCTGAACATTGCTACACATACGTGAGCCATATCCACACAGTTACCGTAACCTTGACTTAGAGTTCTGACTGATCCATATCTTGTATCAGCATAATAACTGTAAGTAGTATGCTTATTCACATAATCAAAGATTGCTTTTGCCTGATTATAAGCACCGGTTACACCAGCAGTTGCACTGGCTACTGCATTCTTGAATATTGAAGCGTTAACTTCACAGTTTTTGGTTTTTACAAGATATTGCTGATATCCTGAAGGTACCGTATTGCCAGATACGTAACTGGACGTGTCCTGACTTACCTGAGTAACTACAGCATATGCAGGTAATATCTTATTATTACTTATGAATGCAACTACACGTGCATAGATATATACCGTATCCTCAAAGTTAATTGTTCCAAGATTGGTAGATATTGCTGATGGAGCTCTTGAGTTATTTGCATAGAAGGAAATTATGTTTCCAGCTGATTTAATATACTCAGACTCTACCAGATTCTTACCATAACAGGTTGTATTATAGCTAGACTGATTGTCTCCAAATTTACCATTTGCATAAGTTGAATTTGAAGTTACAACTTCTGCCATCAAGTATAAAAACTCAGACATTGCAACGTTATCGCTTCCCATCACAACATAGTTAGGTAAACTATCATGTTGTTCTATGTAATTTTTTACCCTTACTGCTGCATCCAATACCTGTGCATAGGTATATGTTGATAGTGAGGATACCGTTCTTATCTTGGATGAGTTTCTACTTGATAGGTATTTGCTTGTTCCACCATATATTGTCTCAATGGTATTGACTTTGTTTGTTGATAGTGATGATGTGCTGAATGACACTTTTGCCACTCCATCATTTACCGTTACAGTACCTGATGAAACACCATTTAATTTGACAACAAATTTTCCACCGTCAACAGGATTATTATTTTCATCCAAAACCTTAGCGTTTAATGTAAATGTTTTACCTTTTTGAGCAATATATAATGGTTCCAATATAATTTTAGTATTTTTTGTGGTAAACTTGACAACAGATAACGTTGAATATTGTATTGCTTCATAGTTGTTACTTGTTGCCCCGACTTTAGCCATTAAAGTATAATCTTTAAGTTTCCAATTAGGAACGTCGAATGTTAATGACGCTTTACCATTATTTATTTTTGCAGAACCAATTGTTATACCATTTACTTTGAATACTGTTGTAACACCATTTACACTTGAACCATTTGCATATGTGTATGTAGCTGATATGGTTGCAGAGGTATTTGGACTAACTTCAAATGAGTTTAAATTGATGCTTATTTCTTGTTTATCCGATGATCCTGCATATTCTGTATAGGTCATGGATAAAGGTAACACAGTACAATAATTTGGATAATCATTATTATTATACATGTATGCCACCAATCTTGAATAGAAGTATACTAGATCGTTGAATCCAATTGTTCCGGCACTTGAAGTGACTTTAGTTGGATTTTTTCTTGTATTTTCATATTCGTTTATCACTTTTGAAGTTAATGAAGAATATTCATTCTTATATATTCTTGAATCATAACAGTTAGTGTTAGCTGATGAAGCAGCTGTAAATATTGGATTTGCTACAGATGCTTTGGATAATGATGTTTTACTTAACATATATAAAAAGTCTTTCATCTCGACTTTTTCATTACCTAATACCACGTAATTTGGTAATTTGTTATTATTTTCAATATACACCTTAACACTGTTTGCAGCAGCCCCTATCTGTGAAAAAGTATACTTTGTCGTAGTTGTGGATACTTGTAGGGTAGAGGTTGCCTGGCTTGGATTAAAGGATGTTGATCCACCATATTTAATCAGTATTGTATAGTTTTTATTGGTTAAACTTGAGGTATCATATACTAATGATGCCTGGTTGTTTACTAACTTTGCAGTACCGATGGTTAAACCATTTAGTTTAAATACCACACTACCTGCAGTACTTTTACCGTCTGTCGTTAATACTGTAGCGGATATGTTTACCTTATCACCTTTTTTTGCAAACAGGTAATTGGTGGTGCTTACCTTGGTGTCAATCTTTGAACTACTTGTCTTAAGGGTTGATTCTTGTTTATTCAATGAATTGGTTGTTGTGGAATTGTTTACTACATCATTGTCAGCAATTAAATTTGTTTTATTTATAGTGTTTTGACTAACAACTTCTGTAGGGTTAGTGTTTGAATCACCGTTAATGCTTACTGTGCTTTTTTCTATAACATTTGATTCTATTTTTGATTGTTCATTTACTGATACACTTGATGTATCGGCAGTATCATTATTAATTGCATCACTGCTAGCTGCACTAACAGCCATTACACTTATTAATAATACAGACATGAAAACCAAAATCAAATTTCGCTTAATCTTACCGCCTCCATTTAATAAACCAAAATATGAATTATTAATTCGATTGAGTAAGTCATAAATTTTATTAGAATGTCATAAAATAATATAACTTTAATATTCTGATTTTATTTTGATAATCAATTTTTATGAAAAAATTAATAAGCAAGCAAATTAAGAATGTAACATATTCTTAATTCTAACTTTTAATTATCTTTATGTTAATATATAAAAGTATGTATAGTTATTAATATTTAATATTCGAAGTATTACTTTTTTTAAATATGTGAAAGGATTGATTAAGATATGCTTGAAAATTCAATGTAAAAATAGAAAAGTATATAAATAAAAAGATACATAATTTATATTGTACTCTAAAAAGAGTTTTGAATATAGCTCCCTAGGGTAGTGGCAATCCTCCCGGTCTTTGGAACCGGGGACAGCGGTTCGACTCCGCTGGGAGCTATTATACTTTTATTCTAATTTTCAAAAAACTTATTAATAATATTGCATAAATATAACTACTAATTAGTTCTGGAGTAATCTGTTATGCCAAAATATGAAGATCCACTAAAAGATTATTTAGATCAAGATCCTGAAAGAAGAGTTAAATTATTCTACATATACACAAGAATAATGATTATTTCCACATTTCTAATAGCATTCGGAGTTATAATGTTTATATTATTAGAATTCGGAATTATATAACGACTTAATCTGAATCTAAAAAAAACCAACTATTTTTAATTCACATTTTTTTAATTATTTGATTATTTAAAATGTTACTAGACAAGTCCCACATAATTTATTATTGATTAATCAGATGATTTTCATAAAGACTTGACTATAGAATCATAGACTCTTTTTTGAAGCATTTCAGCCTTTATCATAGCATTTTCCAAGATTTGATCAGATGTTAATATTGTACATATAGGATGTGTATTTTTTATTAAATTGTTCACATCAGATACATCATGAATATTGGAAATGTTACTTAAATCATAATATGCATCTTTAAATGAATACGGTATCAATTTAACACTAAAGTTTTTAACATGGGGTATGTTTACTCGAAGATTATTGCAAGAATTAATATGTGCTTCTGCAAGGTTAAATCCAAATGATGTTTCGATATTTTCAAAAGTTCCCTGAATTCTCGGGTTAACTTCAATCACATATACATTATTGTCCTTCATGACAAAGTCAACACCATTACAACCAACGAGATTATACATACGTGAAATCTTAGAAGAGACATTGTTAATCTTTTCACTATAATTAACCAATGGAGTAACATTACCGCAATACAAGAAACTGGTAGCATTTAATCTTTTAGAACCTATAATCTGATCGGATGTTGTAATCATGTCAATATCCCCTTCGGGATAGGATAAAAAGGAACTGCTGATACTGTTACCATCAATATATTCCTGCAATAAGAATGAATCATCAACATATGAATCCTCACCCAGCCAGCTGATATCCACCCCACCGGATCCATAAATAGGTTTGACAATATACCGCTTATCACTGGAATTTGCAATTTCAAGGGCTTCATCCAGGCCATTAAGCTTAAAGGTCTCCGGCATCAGGAAATTCTTATGCAGCCTCTTATAAAGTTTATACTTATTATTAATGGCATCCACATCATAATTACCTATAACCTTAGATTTGGGAAACTTCGTAACATCAACATCACTGGAACATATTATATAATCAACCTCATTAACATAATCCAGTGCAACATCCACAAGAATATCCATATCGAATGCTGAAAAATTATCAGGAACTATCAACTTATCCACATAATCACGTTGATCGATTAGATTAAAAAAACTAGTTGCATATATGGTATAACCCAACTGCTTTAAAGATTTGGATAATGCACGAGTATTGGATCCCACTATTAATATCTTTGTAATAATATACACGACCTGAAATTATAGTTATTATATATTATTAAAATTAGTAAGTCCAGTATATTATATTTTTTCATGAAAAATATTGATTTAAAATGAGAGAAACAATTCCAAAAAAATGATTTGATAAAAAATAAGATACTTAAATAAAAAATAGTTATTATTTGAGAAAGGATATGAAAAAGAATAATCATGGAAAATTCCATGAAATATTCATTCTCTTGAGTCAATGTTACGCTTAATAACTTTAAGCTGTACAAAGCTTTCCCTTTCCATTTCCTCTAAACGCATTTCAATAAATGAAATTGTGTTGTTAATACGAGGAATCATTACATGTTCTAGAGCATTTACTCTTCTTTTAGTTGTTTCAATCTCTTTTGCTAACATGATGATTGTTTTTTCGATTTCACCAAGTTCAATAATGATTTTTATTGACTCTTCGAATTCTTTAGCAGCTATGTCTAAGTTAGCTGAAGTTCCAGCTAAACCGTAACCTCTGCTAATTAAATCATTATGTGTAGCATGACTTTTGACAACAGGGACAGATACACCCATAATACTTCTAGAACTTATGTCTAATTCGATAGATTCTCTAACTGATAAAGCGGCACGTTTTACTGCCATGTCTCCCATGTCTATTTGAGCTTTGTTTAGTTCTGCATAAGCAATAGCTAATTTCTTTTCTACTTCATCTCTAGAACCTTGAACTCTATCCAATATTTCAAAAAACTCCTTAATGAGAGCATCTCTTTTTTCTTTAAGAAGACTATGACCTTTAGTAGACAATTTAGCTCTGTCTTTTAAATTAAGAAGTTCCATACGTGTTGGATTAATTCCATCCAGTTTTTCTCCTGCCATTAACTAGCCTCCTTCACTGACATATTTACCATCAAATTTAAAGAATAATTGAAATTATTCTTCTGAAGTTTCTTCAACTTGAGAATCTTCGGTTGGTAAATATTTTTCAACGTATTCATCTTTTACACGTTTAAGTTCAGTTTTAGGTAAGATAGTAAATAATTTCCAACCTAAATCAAGAGTTTCTTGAATAGACCTGTCTTCATCGAGACTTTGTCTGATGAATTGATCTTCGAATGCATCAGCAAATCTTAAGTATTTAAGATCGGTTTCAGTTAAAGCTTCTTCCCCTACTACAGCTGTTAAATCACGTAAGTCACGACCTTCTGCATATGCAGCATATAATTGGTCTGAAACTCCACTGTGATCTTCACGAGTACGGTCTCCACCTATACCCCCACTCATTAACCTTGATAATGAAGGAAGTACGTTTACAGGTGGGTAGATACCATTTCTGTCTAATTCACGATCTAATACAATCTGACCTTCTGTAATATATCCGGTTAAGTCCGGAATAGGGTGTGTAATATCGTCCTGTGGCATAACTAAGATAGGCATCTGTGTAATGGAACCATCTTTTCCACCGATACGTCCTGCACGTTCGTACATCTGTGATAAGTCAGTGTACATGTAACCAGGATATCCTCTACGTCCTGGTACTTCACTACGTGCTGATGAAATTTCCCTTAATGCTTCACAATAGTTAGTAATATCTGTAAGAATTACTAATACGTGCATACCTTTTTCAAATGCTAAATATTCAGCAGTTGTAAGTGCCATTTTAGGGGTCATGATTCTTTCAATAGCAGGGTCGTCTGCTAAGTTCATGAATACTGTTACTCTTTCTAAAGCACCGGTTTGTTCAAACTCGTTCATGAAGAAGTTTGCTTCTTCGTGAGTAATACCCATAGCACCGAAAATTACTGCGAATTCAGTATCTTCAGCAAGTACTTTTGCTTGTCTTGCAATTTGAGCTGCAAGTTGGTTGTGAGGTAAACCAGAACCTGAAAAGATAGGTAATTTCTGACCACGTACAAGTGTGTTCATTCCATCAATAGTTGATATACCAGTTTGGATAAATTCTGCAGGGAATTGTCTTGCTGCTGGGTTCATTGGAGAACCGTTCACATCTAATTCTTTGTCAGGAATAATATCTGGTCCACCGTCGATAGGTTTACCGATACCGTTAAAGATTCTTCCTAACATATCAGTGGATACACCGATTTTTGCAGTTTCACCAGTAAAACGGACTTTTGTGGATAATGTGTTAAGGTTACTTGTACCTTCGAATACCTGAACAAGTGCAATGTCATTTTCTACTTCGAGAACTTGACCGGTTCTTTGTTCACCGTTAGGTGTTTCGATTTCTACAATTTCATTGTAAGCTACACCTTCAACATCTTGAACAACCATTAAAGGTCCAGATACTTCAGATACTGTAGTATATTCTCTTGTTTTAATATCTACATCATTCATTGTCCAGCCTCACTACATTGTTTTGTAATTTGATTTCTTAATTCTTCTGTTTTAGCATCAAATTCATCTTCTGGTACATATTTCATTCTGTCTAAGTCTACTCTTACATCTAAGTTTACAAGTTTATTTACATCTGCACCATCAGCTAATGCTTCTTGTGCGGTTGTGTTGTATAATAAAAGTGTTTTTAGCATGTTGTATTGTTTTTTAGGTGAACAATATGTATCAGTATCATCGAATGCGTTTTGTTGTAAGAAGTCTTCTCTTAACATACGTGCTGCTTCTAATGTTACACGGTCTTTTTCAGGTAATGCGTCAGGACCTACTAATTGTACAATTTCGTTAAGTTCTGCTTCTTTCTGTAAAAGAGCCATTGCGGTGTTTCTTAGTTCCCTCCAGTCGCTACCAACTTCGGTATTCCACCATGGGGTAATACTGTCCACATATAAGGAATAACTGTTTAACCAGTTGATGGATGGGAAGTGACGTCTGTCTGCAAGTGAAGCATCTAATGCCCAGTATACTTTTGCAATACGTAATGTGTTGGTTGTAACTGGTTCTGATACGTCCCCACCTGCTGGAGATACTGCTCCAACTACGGTTACAGATGCGATTGCTTTGTGTGAACCGAGTGTGGTTACACGTCCTGCACGTTCATAGAACTGTGCTAATCTTGAAGCTAAGTATGCTGGGTAACCTTCTTCCCCTGGCATTTCTTCAAGACGTCCGGAAATTTCCCTCATAGCTTCAGCCCATCTTGAGGTACTGTCTGCCATAAGTGCTACATCGTAACCCATGTCTCTGAAGTATTCAGCAATTGTAATACCTGTGTATACACAAGCTTCCCTAGCTGCTACCGGCATGTTTGATGTGTTAGCAATAAGAACTGTTCTGTCCATTAATGGATTTCCAGTTTTTGGGTCTTCTAATTCTGGGAACTCAGTAAGTACTTCGGTCATTTCGTTACCACGTTCTCCACA
>MVJJ01000139.1 GCA_003266145.1 Methanosphaera sp. SHI613 | reverse complement strand
AAAAAAATGATTAGGGGGATTTTTCATGGCATATAAATTAGATAATTCCAATATAATTCAAGAAAATCTTCAAATAAATTTACCTATAATGAGATATACTAATATGGCTTCTGCAAAAATTTTAACATTTGTAGACAAATGTGTTAGAAGTTTAAATTACCTCAAAAATGAGGGTTTTGAAATTGATGATTTATACTATCAACGTCTTTCCGAATTCACAGATACAATTTCTAATAAATTAATTGTAAATGATTACAAAACTTATCAAAAAATTAAATCATACATTAACATGGCCAGCCTCATTGTTGATTCTGGTTTTAATCATAAGGATCCTGGTTCAGTTATATCATCTTTTTATGGTTTAAAAAATAATTTAAATAAATTAAATGTTATAGAAAATTAATAAAAATTTTAGGAGTGTTTTTTGTGGATTTTTCAATAATAGAAAATGAAACTACTTTGAAAAGTAAAGAAAAATATATCAAAGATGATTATTTTAATTTATTAGTTCAATATGCAGTTAAATTTCATGATTGCTATGATGTACATGAAATTATAAAAAATTTATTTGAATTATATTCTATAGATGAATACGAATTATTTTTTGAAAATAAACTACTATCCAATAACAAATATAATGAAATTTACTTTGAAATTTATACGTTATTTTGTGAATGGAAACCATATACATATTACAATATGGGTAATTGCAGAGGGGCTTTTTTAGAAGAGTTCACATATCATCTACTAAAAAAAATATATCCTACAGACAATATTTATAAAGAATCCACTATCACACTTGATAATTATTCCAGTCATACTTGGGATGTAATATTACTATTTGATGACTTATTCAAATCCATAGAATGTAAATTTTCATCATATTCAATACAAACAAAACATATCAACCAAATCAAGGGTTTTAAGAATAAATTCAACAATTGTAATGTCTATTTACTAAGCTATGATTACAAAGATGCAATAAAGGATACGTTAACCATCATAACACAGAACAAAACAGAGGAATTATTGGAAATAATAAATATAATTTCTATAGAAAACTTAATTGAAGAAAATCCATTTAAAACAAGCAAAACACGATTATAGAATTAATTTAAAAAAAGCATCAATAAAAAAAATCTGTAAAAAAAACATCCAAAACCAGCCCTATAAAAAAATATAAAACTACACAAAATAAACAAGAAATTATACTTTTTATATTTTTAGTTAAAGTTTATCAACAAAATATCAATGCTATCAAGTTAAGTAATTTTTGTGTGAAATTTTTTTATCTTATTTTTTGAGCTTAATTCTACGGCTAGTTCACATTGCTTGTTATTGTTTTTAGTGTGCTTTAATCTTTTATTAGTTTGATGATATTATTGTCAGAGAGTATTTCTTCTGTAAATTTTCTATTTGATTACATTTATGTTAGATTTCCATGATATACCTAAAGACTAAAAAATAGAAAAAACATCCCACAATAGACTATTGAAATACAGATTCAGAAATAATAAAAAAACTAGAAGGGAATATAATCTATTTATATTACCAAATGTTAATTGGACTGATAAAAAAGAAAAAGATAGTTTAAGTCTATGAAACTTTACAGCTTTCCTTAATTAAAAATTTAATCAATAACTTAAATCAACATATTATATTATAATCTAATTCGAAATTTAATTAAATTATTGAATGTATAAATAATAATAGTAACATTTAGGGAAACATATATATGAGTAAAAAAGGTTCTACTGAAGAAAGAGATTTGGTTAATAGATTATGGAATGCTGGTTTTGCTGCAATGCGTGCTCCTGCAAGTGGAGGTGCAACTAAACGACCACTTCCTGATGTACTTGCGGGAAATGGTAAAATTTATCTTGCAATTGAAGTTAAATCAACAAGACAAGAACACATTTATATTGATCAGGAAAAGATTGAAAATTTAATAGAATTTTCAAATATATTTGGCGCTACAGCATATGTGGGTGCAAAGTTTATTCGTAAGAAATGGAGATTTATCAAACTAGAAGATTTACATGTTACTCGTAATGGAAATTACCGTGTAAATATTGACTTAGCTTTCAGCAAAGGATTAGAGTTTGATGAAATTATTGGCGAAAGTATTCAAACTAAACTCTTATAACCTCCAATCACTTTTTCTAAGAATTACATGAATTATGCAAATTCAATATGATATAATTATAACTTATAAGTTATTAAATAATAAGTAAAAAGTTATATAATTTTAAGTTATAAGTTAATAGTTATAAGTTATAAATAACTAAAAAAGTTTTGATAAGACAAGATACCATTTAAAGAATATAACAAAAATAGAACATAACTATTATTATGAAAATTTATGTAAACTGTGACAAATATAACCAAAAAGCTATTAAAACTAGGGAAAAAATAATTGATGCCTGCAGAAAATACAAGATAGAAATTACAGATAATCCTCATCAAGCAAAATTAATATGTTCTATAGGTGGTGATGGAACATTCTTACAATCATCAAAAATATCACCAGGCAAAGCCATGATAGGTGTCAACTGTGGAACATTAGGTTATCTTACAGATATTAATCCAGAAGATATAGATAAAGCAATACATGATTTGCTTGACAAAAAATATTTCATTGAAGAACATATGATGCTTGAAGGAGAAATTATAAAGGAAAATGGTGAAGTTATTAAATTACAAGAAGCATTAAATGAAATTGCAATATCAAAAAATGGGTTTGGTGTTGTACGATTTGATACTATTGTAGATGGAAAATTGATAAATTCATATACTGCAGATGGGATATTAATATGTACACCTACCGGATCAACTGCATACAACTTATCATGTGGTGGGCCTATAGTTGACCCAACTGCCAAAATATTAACACTTACACCCATAGCAGCACATAGCCTATTAAATAGAAGCATTGTATTCTCTGACAAATCAATTATAGAAATTAAAATAACAGAACTTAGAAATAACACGCAAGCATTTGTATTAAGTGATGGCAGTCCATTGGAAATAACTACAAAGGATACTGTGAGAATAAGAAAATCAGATCAGATTACAAAAATAGTAAAGCTTAACTGGCAAAGCTTTATTGACACAATACATGAAAAAATAAAATAAAAAAAGAGGATTTATTAATATTTTACAATACTACCTGATGCATCCCTACGATATTTACCAAACTCAGACAACATGCCTAATTGCTTTTTATCAAAGACAGGCCCTTCTACACATACACGCCAACCAGTATCGTCCATACAACACTGGCCACATATACCAAGTCCACATTTCATATACCGGTCAAGTGCCAATTGACAATCAATATCATACTTGTTGGCCAATTCATACAGTTTATATGACATTATCTCAGGTCCGCAACCGATTACAATATCATAGTCACCTGCAGATAGCAATTCATCAGCCAATTGTGTACTGAATCCCTTATAGCCGCAGCTTCCATCATCAGTACATTCACGTACATCAATATTCATTTTATCAAATCTGTCGACGAATACAAGCTCATCCTTACAACTTGCCGCGGATATGAATTCAACATTATCATAATATGAGGCTATGGGTCCAAGGCTGGCCACACCTGAACCTCCACCAACTGCCAACACTTTCTTATAACCGGACAGGTCATATCCGTTACCGTATGGTCCACGTATTCCCAGATAATCACCGACGTCTACATTATCATATAGATTGTTGGTAAACGGTCCTGCCTTTCTAACAGTTATTCCCATCAGATTATTTTCCTTGTCGATAACAGATATGGTCATTGGTTTTTCATTGTTTAAGTCCCATACCATTACAAATTGTCCCGGATGAATATCATCAGTTATTTCAAATGGGAATATGAATGTTTTGACTGTTGGTGTTTCAATTATTGTTTCCTTGATTTTTACAACCTGTGGCACTTCATCATCATATACGTTACTTATCACTTAAAACACCTCATCTTTAGTCTAGTCTATGAGATAATCCTACTATCTCACTTATGTTATCATATCCTTCATTTTCAAGAAATGCTTCCAGATCTGAGGATATTTTGCCGAATATTTCGGG
>MVJJ01000047.1 GCA_003266145.1 Methanosphaera sp. SHI613 | reverse complement strand
GGTATATTATACGATTAAATAATTAAAGTCACATTTTTATACTACAAAAAATAAACATAAATGTATTATGCAATGTTATAATAATATATTATCTCTAATGGGGGTTTAAGTATTAAATTATATAAAACAGCTCTAATTTTTATACTGGTGGCTTTACTCATGTCAGTAGCATATGCTAGCCAAGACAATGCTACATCTGCTGATACAACAATCCAACAATCAGGCACAGATACTGTCCAACCGGAACAATTAGAGACAGCAAAAAATGATTATAAATCAAGTAATGAATACGTAAAAGAAGATACTCAAAAAAACAATAACATAAAAAAGGCAACTGATAAAAAAACAACAGACAATACCAATAAGAATACAAAAAACGAGGAATACCTGGATGACATGAACAACACAGGTGACTGCTGTACTACAATAATCCAAGTATCGGAAAATGAGGCAGCAATCTCATTCAGAAGAGATTCAACAGGATCAGTAAGCAATATCTACGTCACCAACAACTCATCCATTATAAAACAATACAAGACATCAGGAAGTTACTTCTTCCACGTGCTTGTAAGCAAGGATGGATGGATGGTAGGAACCGGTGGAGCAGACAATGCAAACGTAAACAGACTCATCGAGTCAAGAGCCCTATCAATGATAAACTCAAAGACCATCACCACTAGTGACCTAAACTACATAGCAAACCTACACAGACAGATAGGTATAGGACACTTCGTCATCAAGGCACCGGATGGAAGATACGCAACAGAAGTCTACAGAAACGGGCCAATGATAAACACTGGCGTCCTAAAAAATGGTGAATATATAGTATGTCCAAACAGTAAAACCTACTACCACAAAGGAAACTACGTCACATATACCAGAACGTCAGACCCAGTAAACGCATCAAGACTACTTGCACTAAAGGATCCATACGGACTAAACAGAAGAAACATAATGACATACCACTTCAAACGTAACGAAACAACATCAAACATAGACTTCTATGCAGGTAACGATAACGGCGCATACGTTGGAAGATCAACAGCATATCAACGAGACAACATAGTAACCAACAAAAAAACAGTATACTCCACACAACTTCCTACAACTGTACGTGGAATGTACATTGATACATACACATATATCCTGAACGCTTCATACAAACCACAGGTCAACTTCATAGTAACAACAAGCGAAAACATCACCAAGATGGGAAACAACATCACATTCACAGCAAACCTAAAAGTAGACAACAAGGCCATAAACACAGGATACGTGATATTTAAGCTAAACGGTGTAACAGTCAAGGACAAAAACAACCAGACAGTAAAGGCATATCTAAGAAACGGTATAGCATCAGTAACCTTCACCATACCAGACGGATGGAGTGCAAAGGCAGTTAAATTAACATCCGTTTACAGCAAAAGCAACTACGGACGTATAGAAAACAAGACATACTTCAACCTCACAAGACCAGATACCCATATGCAGCTGCCTAACATAACATCCAATTCAAGAACAATACGCATATATGGAGTACTTCTTGATGAACATAACCATAACGTTGTTGGAGAAAATACATTCGCCGTAAAGGTCTCCGGACTAACGTTAAAGACAAAGGGTACCGCGATGATATTCAAGGTAATAAACGGTACAATCAACATAGAAGTAACGCTACCTGACTACTACAAGGCAGGAAATCACACAGTCATACTCTCAACAGGAACAAGAGGAGCTTATAATGGCTGTAGAGGTTCATGTACATTAAATCTGGCACTCGGCCAGTAAATAGGTATAAGATTTTCAAATCTTATACAATACTTTTTTTACCACTTATCATAGTGGACTTTATTATCATCAAACTTATCCTTTACAATCTCTTTCTCTCCGGGATAGCCTAATGCTATAAGGCTAAATGGAGTAATGTTATCCGGCATGTCAAAGTAATTTTTCAGGAATTCACATCTTTCCATAACAGGATATATCCCCGTCCACACGCTGCCTATACCTAGAGTATTGGCTGCTATCAATATGTTCTCGGTTGCGGCACTGCAATCCTGCACCCAGAATTCCTCATGATTCTTGATGGTCTTATCCATATCACCGCATACTATGACTGCCGCCTTGGCTGATTTGAACATAGCCGCATATGGATGAACATCCACCATATCTCTTAGAGTATCCTCGTCGGTGACGACGATAAAATGCCATGGCTGCAAGTTACAGGCAGATGGTGCCGTGAATGCAGATCTTATTATCTTATCCAAGTCCTCGCGGGTTATTGTTTTATCCTCAAATACTCTCGTACTACATCTTGTATTGATATACTCCAAATCTGAATCATTCATAATATCACATCTATGCTAGTAGATATATATTTACTCCTTAAAATAATTCCTCTTTTATTATGATATTTATAAGATTAAATTCATGATTGATGATAAATGGATTTAAAGGAAAAAATACTTTTTAATCAATTCCAAATCCAATAATTGTGGTGTTATTCAATGGAATATATATCCATCTTTATAAAATCTTGAAACAAGACTTGAGTCACTCGACCTCGAAGAAATTATGGTTACCTACATCATAATCATTGATTAAATTGAATATAATACGTTATCATAATTAAATAACTTTAATTGATTTTCTTATTTGAAAAATAGTTTATAACAAGTTAGTGCCTGTTTTAATATGATAAAAGCTTTTGACTCATTTAAATGAAATATGTGTTATTTTATTGTATTGATGTGAGACTTGGCCAAAAGTATTTTAAAACAAAAAAAAGTAGCACTATTACAAATCTGTCACCTAATTTTTTTCTAACTGTTATATTCGTACCCATATATATAAAAATTAATGTCATTTATTATACATGATTAATTATTTTTATAAAAATATTTAAATAATACAATACAAATATCTTTATTGTATATATTTTAATTTAAAAAAATAAACAATTTATAATATAATAAATAATTATATTAATATTAAAAAACTTATTATCCGTTAAAGAAAATTCTCATGAAAATCGACAACACAACAATAAAAATACATCGCATCCATACCAAACAGGAATACACAAAAAACCTATCGATGCTTCCTAAGAAAATTCGTTAAATTCCTGGAAAAAAATGAAATAACTGACTTAAATCAGGAAAACATAAACATGATCTTCCGTGATTATTAAGCATATCTTAACAAGCAAACATTAAAGCCAATATCTAGAAATCAATACATGATTACTGTAAAAACATTCCTCAACGATTACACAAACATCACATACAATAAAAAAACTAAAACTAGAAAGAACAAATA
>MVJJ01000188.1 GCA_003266145.1 Methanosphaera sp. SHI613 | reverse complement strand
CTAATTTTAAAAATTGAATGCTTTTTAACTTACCAAAAGATACTATTTAATGAAAATGCTTTTAGGTTTCAGATCTTAAAAAATATCTATTTTGGACTATTTTTGTCTTCATAATTATGCAGAAAACATGCTTTTAAAACTATAGTTATCCTTTTAATTTTAAGTATATTCATTATATTTGCAATTATTTTTTGATGAACTTATGATTTTTAAGATATTATTCTACTCATGTATATTTATTAATGTTATTTTTTAATATTTTCATAATATTGACTTAATTTTGTAATGATGTATGTAATGAAATGAATTACTTTTAAATAAGTAGATTTACAGCATTAATATTATGTTTTATTAAATTTTATGTGGTTTGAAATAGTTAATTAAATTTAGAGTCATTTGAAAAATTGTATTATTATTAAGAGGTAGGGAATTTTAAATAATTATTAAATAGATTATCTAATTTGAATGGGAGTATATTGTAAGTAGAAAAGTCAATTTTTAATTTTTTTATTAGTTTTAAGATATTATTTTAAGTTTTAATGGGTTAGTTGTAGGTATTTTGCTTTTAAATTATAATTTTTAATAAAAAATATTAATATAGTATAGGATTATGGATTGAAGGTGATTTTTTTTCATTGTTATATGTAATCTAGTTTTAAATGGGAGATATTGATTTAATAATCCCAATATTTTCTTTATATTGACAAAAAACAATCTATGTTCTATTTCATTTTTTTATAAAATGGAAAAATTCAATGCTAAACTGGTCTTTAATTTAAGTTTAAACGAGCAATATTAATCTTTTTAATGATTCATATGCTATTTTTAGTAAAAACTTTTTTTAGTTATTAAATTATCTTTAATTAATCTAAAGAATTTTTATGTAGATATATTTTAGTAAACAATCATTGAATAATTTATTTTTTTTTTAATTGATTTAATCAAAAAAATTCTATAAAACAAATCATTTTTTATATTTGGTGTTATATTATTTTATGGATATATTTCCTTACAAAATTAAAATAAACTCTTATTAAAGTATAAAATATATTGATGATACATTTATTAATATAGTAAGATAAAGGTATTTACAATGCTAAATTGTAAAATAAGGTAATAATAATTGCTATCATTGCAATTTTCTATTATTGACCTTTTATTTTCTATAAAAAATACTAATATGTACTGTTATTTTTTTATTTATTGTATAAAAAATAACATTTAAATTAACAATGTATAATAGTAATAATAGGACATTTTATTTATTTGGCATTTTTTAAACTGTTGATTTGTACCATAAAACAATTTAAAACTTTCAATGTTTAATGTGAGTCAAATGACAATAAATCAAAAACATTGTCTGAAATTTATTGTAGATTTGTATGGATTTTTCTTAAGAATTCATATGATTATGACAAACAACACAATCACTAATTTACAAAAAATGGATGACACAAATAAGTTATCCACACCCCCCAAATATGATGTGGATAATCTGGTACAATCTGACATGATAAAAAGAATGTCAGATGCAAACGTAGAAATATTACTCAAAACGCAATCAAATACAAACTATAATACAATTATTAAAAATAGTAATAAAAAATTAATTAATTACATATTTGTATATAGTACAATTATATATGATTATTTGCAGTTATACAAAAATCAGATTAAATATAATTTATGTAGAAACCTTTTAAGTAAACATAACCTGTTTTATTATAATCATTCCATAAATGGTATTTATTATACGAATGTTAATTATTCTAGCTTAAATATGTTATTTCTATTAAAAATTATCAATTTCGGTTTTTTAAATTCAATTTTTATTACTGTAGGGCAATGTTTTGAATATGTTATTCGACCTCCATTTCAAATCAAACATGAAAGTATAAGTGATTTTTTTTGGGGGTAAAAAAATGATAACTAAGAAGCGTTGTCTGGTATTTTTCATGATACTACTAGTACTGCTATTGGGAGTAGCAGCAGTATCAGCTAATGATACAAGTAATATGAAAGATGCAGGTCATAGTGACACATTATCAATATCCGACCAAAGTGATAATGTACAAATTAAAAGTGTAAAAAGTGAATCAAATAAAAATATAGATGATATAAAATCGAATGATAATTTAGAAAATGAAATAAGTAAGACAAGTGATAATGTAACCAAGTTAAGAAAGGATAAAACATCTTTAAAACAAGATGATGATATGCCTGAAGTGACTAAAATTACTATAAATACGGAATGGGATAATTCTAACGATACTTATGGTTTATTTAATAATTTAACCCAGTATGCTGTTATGTTTTATCAAGATGGTGAAAAATTAGGGTATATTAGGATTTATGATTCAAATAATTGGCAAAGTGCTGTATTATTAGATAAATATGATGAAAATGGTAGAGAAATTAGTTATGCTGTTGAAGATTACTATAAATACCTAGTTAAAAATGGTAGGGTATCTTCTTCAGGGTATTTGTCTGATTGGTATGATGTAACAATTACCAATACTACTTCAGAATATAATGAAGAAATAGATAATGTCATGTATAAAGTTACTGAATATTCATATTTATTTTCAAATAAGTTTGTCGATCAAACTACTGATTTGAACATCACTGCTGTTTGGCACGATGGAAATAATGTAGAAAATAAACGACCATCAAGCATTGAAGTGGGAGTTTATCAGAATTCTAATCTGTTGGAAACAGTAGTTTTAGATGAAAGTAATAATTGGAATCATGTAATTCAAAATTTATCTAAAGTTAACATTACCAATTTAAATTCAATTTCCTATTCTGTTCGTCAATCTGGTTCCTTTGAAGGATATGACTCATCTAGTTATGTTTTCAATATTAGAAATGATGGATCTTTAGGTACTAATTCCTCATTTGTAACTAATATATATGCTATAAATTCTATTAGAGTAAATCTTACTGCAAATATTGTTTGGGATGATATGGACAATGTGGATGGTCTAAGACCACAGTTTGTTTATGCTAAGGTATATGCTAATGGAAAACCATTCCTTTGGACCAGCACACATGGTGTTGAGGTATATTCCTTTGAATTAAGACAATCCAATAATTGGTTTGACTCAGTTAATCCTGTCCTTAAATATGAAGATAATGGAAATTTAATAAATTATACAATAAGTGAAGTTTCCTTGCCTGATCATTACAGTTATTCACTAATAGGAAATGACTCATACAAGTTTACTTTAAATGCTACTTATCTTCGTAAAATGAATGTCACAATTCAAAAAATTTGGAATGATACAGAAAAACTAGAATTTATGCGCCCTAATAATATTACGGTGAAAGTATATGCTAATATGGGAAATTCCTCTGTCGAATATGATAAACCAATTATTTTAACCAAATCTAACAATTGGACTTATGTAGTTACAGGATTACCAAAATATATCAATGGAAAACCTGTAAATTACACTTTTGAGGAGATAGTTCCTGATAATTATAATGTATCATATAACATGACATTAGTTGAGAAAACACCTAAAATACCAACTGAGATTCATGTGGATTTACAAAATATTACATATGAACAAAGTGTTTACAAAGCATCTTTTAAAGTATATGTTACAAATTTAACCAAAGAACAGATATCTAATGGTAAACTTACAATTTTTGATAAAGAAGGTAATGAATTATTTAATCAAATCTTAACTGAAGATGATGATGAAATTGTTTTCACATCACCGATTAAAGATTTAAATCTGGTTATTGCCTATGAAGAGAATGAAGAATACCAAGGTTTTAATTCAACATTTACATTTGATGATGTAGTACACACTTGGGCTCAACAAGGTATCGAGCCATGGTTAATGGATGATAACACGGAAGTATTTTGTATTAATTATACTAAACCTGATCCATCAAATAACCTTGTTTCTCATAATGTAACTGGAAGTCCGGTTTCTCAATTAAATTATACAGTATGGGATCCTGAAATTGCTAATATTACAACTATGCCTTATATTAGGTATACTGATGATGGTAAGTATGAATTAATAAATCCAGATACTCATGAGAATGTTTTACCATATCTAAGATATTTATTATATCATTATGGAACTAATGATACATACACTATTAACAGAGCTTTATATGTATTTTTAGGTCAAGGACCGGATCGTGACTGGGGTGCTAGGTATAATGATCCTGATTCAATGTGGAGAATGAATCAAAGATGTATTGATCTTATAACTGATGTTTATCAAAATGTTCAAAATGGTAATGTTGTAGGGCCTCATGATTCTTTTGATGTCGATAATGGTAAAATAGTATATCAATTCTTCATCTATGAACCATTCAATAGTGCTTATCAAAGATTATTGGGAATAAATTATACATATATTCCTAATGTTGAAAGTTATCTATTGAAAATTACAAACACACCTATGCTTATATCAATAAATGTTACAAAAGTATGGAACGATACAGATGACCATGATGGTTTCAGACCGGAAAATGTAACTATTGGTCTATTTAATGGAAATAAATTAGTAGATAATGTAACATTAACCAATGAAACTGGATGGAATTACACCTTTAAAGATTTACCACAATATGAAAATGGTACATTAATAAATTATACCGTAGATGAGATTGAATTTGTTGACACTCAAATGGTTGATGAAAATGGTTCTAAAATATATGATGTGGAATCTTACACTCCTGATGGATATAATAAAACCATTGATTTCTGTTGTAAAAATAATTCAACATTAATAATCAACACTCACATTCCAGAAAATGTTAACATAACAGTTAACAAAATATGGGATGATGACAATGATCATGATGGATTAAGACCTACAGAATTAACTATCAAGTTAAATGCTAATGGTCAAACTTACAAAGTTGGTGTAATAAACACTACCAATGGTTGGAAGTATACATTCAATGAGTTACCAAAATATAAAGATGGTGAAGAAATAGTTTATTCAATACAAGAAGTATCAGTTCCTAATGGATATATATCTGAGATGGTACAGGATGAAAATGAATTTAACATTACAAACACCCACACTCCAGAATACGTTAACCTAACAGTTAAGAAAGTATGGAGTGATGCTTCTAATAGAGATCATTTACAACCTACATCTATTGATATAGAATTATTAGCTAATGGTGAACGTTATGGTGATATAATATCACTCAACAAGACAACCAACAAGAACACTAACTGGACATATACATTTAAAAATTTACCAAAAATGATTAATGGTAAAGAAATAAATTATACTGTAAATGAAATTAGTGTTCTAAGAGGTTATGATGTATCTTATAAGTACACAGTTAATGATAAGTTAATCAATGTTACCATTAATAACACTCATATTCCTGAATATGTCATGATGTATATTCAAAAAATATGGGATGATGCTGATAATCAGGATGGACTTAGAACATATCTATCTTCAATTACCGTTATATTAGGTAATGGTACAAATAATCAAACTATTTCATTGTCTAAATCTAAAAATTGGACAGGAAATACAAAGTTATTACCTAAATATGATAATAATGGTAATGAAATTGATTACAGTGGATACACAATAACTGAAGTTAAAACGTATAGCGGTTCTCAAAATTACACAGTAACCTATGGTGATAAGGTAATTAGCCAAAACATCAATAGTACTGGTAATATTACAGAGTACACATTTAGCCTAACCAATCACCATACTCCAGAAATTGTTAACATAACCATTAATAAAAGTTGGAAGTATGATGGAAATAACATAAATAATTCAAGGGTAAATAGTATTGACGTGCTATTATTAGCTAACAATAATCCGGTGAGGGTTATTACATTAAATGATGCTAATAATTGGACTTATCACATTGATAATTTACCTAAACGTAATGGTACATCAACTAATATTTACTACACATTTAGAGAAATCAATACTCCTGCTGGTTATACTCCATATGTATCAAGTAATACACGTACTAATAATTACACCTACGAACTAGTAAATTATTATTATAAGAATATAACCGTTAATAAAGTGTGGGATGATAACAACAATAGTGACTTAGTAAGACCTTCCTTTGTAACCGTAAGGTTATTAAGAAATGGTGAAATTCTAAGAAATTATCAATTATTAGCTGTAGAAGGATGGAAATGTGGATTCTATAACTTACCTATATATGATGATGAAGGTAATGAATATGATTATACCATTGAGGAAATCGTTCCAGATAATTATATATGTAATATTACAAATGCATCCAACAACTTTACAATTGTAAACACATTGGCTACAAACTCTTTAAATATTACAAAAATATGGGATGATGCTGATGATGAAACAGGTAAAAGACCTGATGAACTCAATCTAACAATATATGCTAATGGCGTAGAATACATGAATGTTACATTGAATAGCTCTAACAACTGGATATTATATGTTCCAGAATTACCAAAATATATCAATGGAACACTAGTTGAATATTCAGTAAATGAAACGGTGCCTGAAGGATATAATGCTTCTATCAATGGTTCTATAAAAGAAAAAGATTCAAAAATGCCAACACAGATTCATGTTGAATTAACTGGATTTACTAACAGATTAAATCCTGGAAGTCAAGGTATATATAGAATTTACGTAACTGATGAAGTATATACACGGTTAAATGGTGGTATTGTAACTGTATATGATAATGAAGGTAACTTATTAATTACTCAAGACTTGTCTGTAAATAATACAATTATTACCACATGGCCTATAGAATCAGACTTTGTTGTAAATGTAAAATATGCTGGAAATGATCAATATCAGTCAAGTGAGGAAAACTTTGATGAAGATGACCTAATGTATTATTATGGTGGAGTTGGAGCTAATCCTTTCATGATGGATGATGGCGTCTTTAGTTATTGTTTGAATTGGACTTCTCCAGACCCACGTGATCCAATAGGTTGGGATGAAGATGATAATCCTGTATATAGGCCATATGTAAGAATGGCATTAACAAATGAACAATTCATAAATCCAAGAACAGGTGAAGATGTACTTCCATATCTAAGAACACTCATATTCTATCATGAAAATGAAGCTGAAGTTGGACCAGTAATTTCTGTATTCTTAGGTAATCAGGAAAGATATACCATTATTCATTATGATGATGAAAGTACATGGTGGAGATGTGACAATAATAGGATGGAAGATTTATTACGAGACACTGTAAATCGTGTAAACTCTGGTGATGTCATAAACTCTAGCCAATGGTATGTGGAAACAGAATCTGGAATTATGGGATATCAATTCTATCATTACAGACCATTAAATTTATTAACTAATGGTAGAAGTGGTTGGCAAGAATGTTTAGGACTTGCTAAAGCACCTATTATAAATAAAACCGAGTATCTTGTAAACATTACAAATACCTTGGAATTAATAAACATAACAGTTAATAAAACATGGAATGATAGTAATAACCAGGATGGTTTAAGAAGCAATGTAACAATTGTACTTAAAGCTGATGGTATAGAAGTTGAAAATGGAACAGTACAAATAAACGATACTGATGATTGGACATACACATTTGAATACTTACCAAAATACAACAATGGAACATTAATCAATTATACCATTGAAGAAATAAATGTTCCAGAAGGTTACAATGTAACTATTAATGGATTTAATATTACAAACACACACATTCCAGAAAACACTACAGTAAATGTAACCAAAGTATGGAATGATACAGATAACCACGATGGAATGAGACCTGAAAATATTACTATTGGACTATTCAATGGTGATAAACTAGTTGCTAATGTAACATTAACTGGTGAATCCGATTGGAAATACACATTCAAAGATTTACCAAAATATGAAAATGGTAACTTAATCAATTATACCGTTGATGAAATCAAACTCACTGATAGTGGTGAAGTTGATGAAAATGGAACTGTAATCTACAATGTAGAAAGATACACTCCAGAAAATTATACCAAATCCTTCGATTACTGTTGTAAAGAAAATTCAACACTAATAATCAACACTCACATTCCTGAAAACACTACTATTGAAATAGTAAAAGTATGGGATGATAAGGATAATCAAGATGGTATAAGACCAGCTAATATTACGGTCAATATCTTTGCTGATGGTAATTATTATATGACTGTTGTTATCAACATAACCTCTGAGGTTGACTTCAATACTTGGAAGTACACTGTTGATAGTTTACCTAAGTTTAATGGATCAACAACTCCAATTAACTACACAGTAAAAGAAGTTGCAGTCAATAATTATACAACAGTAGAAGATGGTTTAACCATTACAAACACTCACACACCTGAAGTTATCAGTATTCCTGTAGAAAAAATATGGAATGACACTGATAATCAAGATGGACTAAGACCAGATAGTATTAATGTTACATTAACTGGTTCTGATGGTAAAACATATTCAATGCAATTAAACAGTTCACAAGACTGGAAAGGTGTATTTACTAACTTACCTAAATTTAAAGATGGTAAAGTTATCGAGTATACAGTTGCTGAGGATGAATTTACTAACTCTCAAAACTACACTAATGTGACTAAGAATTGCTCTGGTATCATTAAGGTTATTAACACTCATATTCCTGAAACAGT
>MVJJ01000017.1 GCA_003266145.1 Methanosphaera sp. SHI613 | reverse complement strand
TCCATACAAGGACATAAACTCCGTTGAAATTACAGGCAACGTATTAAGTGGACATATTAGTCATGGAAAGCACGATTTTAATCATGTCAAGATTACATTTAAGGAATTTACGGACAATCAAAAGGACAAGCTACGTAAAATTGTTGATGAAAATCCCATCAACACATTCAAGGTCATTAACAAGACATTACCAGATGATTTGCTGGATGCCGGAATAAAGATACTGCCTGAAAGTTTGGATGAGATGGACATTGAATGTTCATATGACGACAAAAAGGATAACATAATCGATACACTATCCCTTCTTAAGGAGTTTAACCGCAGGCTGGAGAAGAATAAGTTCCTGATATTTAAGATTAGGGGATTAGACCTAAGCAGGAAAATCACATACCCCCTTAAAACACTTGATGATATTCTTGATTTAAAATTTAAGCCCACCGGTGATGATGCAACTTTAAGTAACTTATATGATGCAAATATGACTCTTATTAAAAACGTTGAATATCCAACCAAAAGCTTTAATTTCATCTATGATGACCTGTTTGAATTGCTAAATAATGAAATAAATTCACTTTCACAAAAAGGTAATACTCCTAAAGCTTTCATTGATTATAATAATAATACCAATACAAGCATCAAATCCAAAAAAGGAAAAAATGATTATTTTCCGGAAAACCGGAACGAGAAAAAAGTAATGAAATTCGACATCGATGAGGACTACACTCTAAGAGGAATTGGTAAGATTAACACAGATGAGAAGCTATTTATCTTTCTTAACCAGGCAGAACATGAAGAACTTGATGAACGGACAGCATATCTAATACAACTAGTAACGTTAACATACAGATTAATTAATCACAACGCAATAATGCCCGAGATTTTCACTACAAAAAATACGTATCAAATCCGTTGGATTCCATCATTCTATGATAGCAATGTCATAAATTACTGTAAAAAATATTACGACAGTTGTCCTGATGATTTAGTTACATTAAACGGCCAGAGGCTTTCAAAAGAAAATCAAGTGATAATCATTGTTAGTCTGATAACAAATGGCCTAATCAGTTACGCCATCAGAAAAAATCAGGTTACATCCTTTGAAAACATTTCCAACACAGGATTTAAACTATTTACTGCCAATAAACTGAAATTTGAAAATAAATATGAGAATACGGTTGAAAATATTCAAAGACAGCTCTCCGTTTTCTACATGAATGAGCTAGAATACAGCTATGCAATGTTTATAGACGATAACCTTGACATTGAAATAAAAATAAGGAAAAATGATAGTTATAAAAGCATTAATGAGGCAGATGTGGATCAACTGAAAAATCTTAAAAGAATATATGACCTATTTAGCCAACATAAAATCAAAAATACCCTATACGAGAAAATAACAATGAGCAATAAAGACTTTCTCATCTTTAGGGAAGATATAATGAAATTACTGCCCTACGTTAACGTTGAACTACACAACCCCTTCAAAATCATAGACAGCAAACTGGAACTGATTCTGGATATAAACTTGGATAAAAGTACTTTCCAGTTAGACAGGATAAGTGACAATTACCTATGGAAGATAGGACTAAATGATACCCAACTTGAACTAGAAAGATTTGACGAAATAACCGACGACCATAATGAAATGATAAAAGTAGATGACAAGATATACATAGTCCCTGGACCCACCTTCCGCCGGCTGAAAGGAAACATGTGGCTACTCAAACAAAAAGAAAACAGTGATGAAATACTTCACTATGCAATCCTGGAGGAATACTATGACATGAAAATCAAGCTAAGCGACAACTTCAGAAAACTCATAAAAACATCAAGGCTCTATGAAGTACCTCAAAGTTTAAATGCAACACTACGGCCATACCAGAAAATAGGATACTCCTGGCTGATACAGAACATCAAAAGCGGATTCGGAAGCATTCTGGCCGATGACATGGGGCTGGGAAAAACGGTGCAGGTGTTGGCTGCCATTCTCTACTTCAAGGAAAGAAATCCTGTGGAAACCAGACAATCACTGATTGTTGTACCACCAACATTGCTATCAAACTGGCAGCAGGAAATAGAGAAGTTCACACCGGAACTATCCTACCACATATACCATGGACCCAATAGAAAATTCCCCTCCCAACGATGTGACATCATACTAACATCATACAGCATGATACGACAGGACATAGATCATTTTCTAAACGAGACATGGTTTATCTATGTAATAGATGAGGCTCAGAACATCAAAAATCCAAGTACAAAACAGACGCATGCAATCAAAGAATTACCAGCATTCAACAAAATAGCAATAACCGGAACACCAATAGAAAACAGGCTGACGGACTACTGGTCAATATTTGACTTCGTAAACAAGGGATATCTGTCAAGTTTGGAAGACTTCAAAACAAGATATGTCAAGCCAATAGAAAAACTAGAAGATGAAAAGGTATTGAACAACCTCAAAACAATAGCAAAGCCATTTGTCCTTAGAAGACTCAAAAGTGATGATGAAATCAGGAAAGAACTACCTGAGAAGTTCGTAAACGATATATACTGCACTTTGACAAAAAAGCAGATTAATCTATATACTAATCTGATGGATGGATTATTTGAAACAATAGAAGAATCTATGGACTTTGAAAGAAAGGGACATATCCTAAAACTAATAACCTGCCTAAAACAAACATGCAACCACCCGGCACAATACCTGAAGTCAAAGGATGCGACAATCAAGGAATCGGGAAAAATGGAGCTTTTGACCGAAACCTTAGAAAACATACTCGACATGAATGAAAAAGTGTTGATATTCACCCAATATGTTGAAATGGGAAAAATAATCCAGGAACTGATATCCAAGAAACTTAAAACAGAAGTGTTATTCCTTCACGGCTCTCAGACACAAAAACAAAAATCTCAAGTCATTGACGCATTTCAAGAAGAAGAGGAATATAAAATACTTGTGGCAACACTGAAGACTGGTGGAACAGGATTAAACCTTACAGCAGCACAAAATGTCATCCACTATGACCTATGGTGGAATCCGGCAATAGAAAATCAGGCAACCGACCGTGTACATCGAATCGGCCAAAAAAATGATGTGATGGTATACAGATTCATCACAAAAGGAACACTTGAAGAAAGCATAAATGACATGCTTAAAAACAAGAGTGATCTAGCAGAAAAAAGCATCAGCACAGATGAAACATTCATAACGGAACTGTCTAACGAAGAACTTAGGGAAATATTAAGACTTAGAATATGATTGGACAAAGACTATTGGACAGATTAAAATTCAAAAAATAGAATTATTATAAAGTAGTTGTCATGGTAGTCATTATATAACAACTTCAACAAACTATCATTATAATAATATATGAAGGTAAAGCTTTACCCATTAATCCCTTTTTTTAAACAGATTGCTTCTTGTTATAGTCATCAATTATTTTCTGTACTCTTCTTTCATATGTATGCTCTTTTACCAAGTCAGAATCGACAGATTCTATCTTCAAGGCCTCCTGTATCTTATCCTCTAGTTGATTTGCATCATCATAGTATACGACGGCTCCAGGGAATAAGTCTTCTATGCCTCTTACGTGATCAGTGAGTATTACCGTACCGCATGCTATAGCATCGAATATCCTGTTGGATATGAATCCTCTTTCTCTCATGTCATCCCAGTGGTCATTCAACAGTATTCTGGTAGATGAGTATGCCTTGTACAACTCATCATTTGATATGTGCTCCCCGTAGAGATACTTTTCATCAATAAGAGACTCCCACATGGCACCATATACCCTTAGCTCATGATTGGTAGGTAGTAAGTCCTTTAAGATCTTTCTATATATGAGCCTTGAGTTTCCAACGAATAACAGTTCGGTATCATATTCTGGATCATATTGTCTTTTGAACTTATTGATATCTGTACATTGAAGAAGGCTTTCTACTTCAACTTCCACCAAATCTTTGAGTTTGTCTGCCCAATATGTTGATGCGACATAGATCTTATCGAAGCTATTGTACTCCTTCAATGTTATGTCATCAGGATGGGATATGTTCCACATTATGTTATAATGCTGGGATTTTGGTGTATAAACGGATAATCCCCTCAGTACCAGTATGATGTCGTATAAACCGTCATTCAAGTTATCCCAGTCATCAAGCAGCTGTATCTTTGAGTAGTATGACTTGTCATTGAATTGCCTTTGAAGGTTTCTTCCAAAGAAATAATCGCCCCATTCGAACTTGTTCTTGCTTCTTGGTATTGGCGCCTTGATTAACACCTTAGGATGCATGACATAATCTGTGATTATGGATATGAATTCCTTTGCTCTTATATCATAGGTATGATGATTATATACGATATCCTGTAACTTATTTACCAATTCGTCACGTTTATCCTTATTTTGCATGTAGTATTCTATCTGTTGGCTTAACTCCTCTTTGGAATGATACTCGGGCATCAGTCCACCGAAGAGTTCATCATTTCCAAGTGTACCGTTGGTTATTACAAGCTTTCCGGATGCTATTGCATCGAATACTCTGCTGTTTACAGATCCATACTCCTTTGTTACGTGATTGGCATCATCTATTACAAGTTCAGTTGAAGCGTATAGCTGCGGCATTTGATTGTAGTTTATAAATCCTTTGTGATATTTTCGTAGGTGTGGCAGTTTCTCCCAGTTTGCACCATAGAGGTTAAATGTGTACTTCAAGTCATCAGGGCTTAGACAGCTTATGATGTCCCTATCTGCATTCCAGAAACTGCCTGTAAAACAGTAATCGCATTTGTATTCATCGGTAGGCTGAAGGTACTTGTTGAACATTCCAGTATCCGTTGCTATTGGGAATAGTATTGGGTTGAATCCCGTGTGCTGTTTGATATAGTCTATTGCCTTTTTACTGGATGCCAGTATCAAATCAAAGTCTTCGAAGAAATCCTGTTGGACCCACCTTTCTATCCAATTTCTTACCCATGCAATCTTTATCAGCATTGTATTGTCGGATTTTATCTGATTGATGTCATATTTGTCCAGTAGGGATATGACTATGTCAATGTCGCCGTCAACTTCATATGCGCTGTTTTCATATTCACTGTGATTTATTGCCAAGAACTCTGTTTTATAGCCGAGTTTGACTAGACTGTCGGATAATCCCAGTGCAGTGAAGAAATCTCCCGCCTGTACGTTTTTTCCTCTTTGTGATACCACCAGTCCAACTTTTAATGGATTGTCCGTGAATAAGTGTCTGTTGTTTATCTTATCAAGGAAAACTTCTCTTTTAAGCCAGGTGTTCCATTTTTTAGTAAATACTTCTTTATTACGTATTCTACGATTTTTTACTATTTCCGCTTCATTTGATTCCTGTGTACCGAATTCATAATGGAAGAGTACTGATTTTGGATTATAATAGTTCTTATATCCATGTTTATATAACTTTAGACATAAATCAACGTCTTCAAATCCGTATTCATAGTCATTATCAAATCCTCCTACCTCTTCATACTTGGATTTTTCCACCAGAAGTGTAGCGGCTGTGACGGCCACCCTTTCTTTTGGAGTGTTGTCCTCGAATTCATATGCCATTCCATTATCCTTGTTATACGGTCTTACATAGCCGTCCTTTTGATTGAAGACTATTCCTGCATGTTGTATTGTGTATGACTTTTCAATGTTGTATACCGAGGATGACGCGTCGGGATAGATTAGCTTTGAACCTACGGCTCCTATATTGCTGTCTGATAATGCTGTGTCCATCAGATGATTTAGCCATCCCACACATACCTCCATGTCATTGTTCAAAAACAGCAGATAATCACCCTTTGCTACCTCTACTGCCTGGTTATTTGCATATGAAAAGCTTCTGTTGACGTCGTTTTCTATTAATGTTATAGGTAACTCTTCATGTGAGTTGATTATCTCTATTGATTCATCACTGGAGCTGTTGTCTACTATTATCAGCTCATAGTTTGGATATGTCGTTCTTTCCTTGAAGGTGTTAAAGAGCCGTCTTAAATGATGTGCTCCATCCCTATTTAACAGTATGATTGATACCATCGGTGCATTGTTGTCATATTTTGTGTAGCCGAACTCCCTTGTCTTTTCATATATTTCCCTTTCATAGGATTTTTCATCCTTATTTACAAGGTGGCTTATTGTTCTTCCACGTCCCTCTTTTTTGCCTTTGGTTATATAGTGAACAAGTGGATTTTCCTTGTTTTCTTTAACGTCCGGATTGTAGTATAGGTAGTAGTTTGAGTTAAAATCACGTGAAGGATTTTTTCCCTCATATGCTCCTTTGATGATGTAATGTTCAATAGGATTCATCAGATAGTATTTTACCTCCTCATATTTTTGAAGGTAATACTCCTTGTCAAACAATCCTGATTTTTCGATTATGTCAACCTGGTGTGCTATGTAATTTTCATAATCCCTGTCGTGTCTTTCCATTTTCTTTGTCTTAAGCGGTACACGGCCTTCCTTTTTTCCTCTTTGCAGGTAATGTACGTAGGGGTTGTTTGCCTTTGCCCTTACGTCCTCATTATTTTCCAGGTATACTGAGGTGTTGAATGAT
>MVJJ01000154.1 GCA_003266145.1 Methanosphaera sp. SHI613 | reverse complement strand
GCATTACCTATACCATACACTATCCTTACATCAGCGCCTTCTGCCTTGGCATCTGCCAATGATTTTTCCGTACCCGGTACTCTTAACATATCACCGAATATTGTTACGGTTACTCCCTGTTCTGCCAATGCTACACATTCATCTATTTCCTGTGCAGGAACTACACATACAGGACAGCCAGGTCCGGCAACGATTTCTACTTCCGGAGGTAACATGGACCTGATTCCATTGTACATTATGGTATGTTCATGTGATCCGCATACGTGCATGATTTTTATCGGTTGTTTTATTTCATTGATTTTCTTAATAATGTCTTTGGTTAAATCTTTCAATTTAAAAAACCCCTATTCTCCTATTATATATTATAATAATTATTATTGAATAAAAAAAGGATATCTTTTTTCTATTTATGAATAATTATATACCAATTAAAATATTTATTATTATTGTTAATTATCTTTTTTAGAAATATTTTTTAAATTAAAAAAATAAGCATGGCTTACCAATTAACCAATAACATAATAACGAATAAACCTTTATAAAAATAAATAAATAGTAAAAGAAATTAATATATGATTATCAATTTATTAAAGGACTGTCGATAATATGAATATTAGTGTTGTAGGATTAGGTGTTGAAGGTCAACAGGCTACATTATCATTATTGAATAGAGGATATAATGTATATTCATCAGATATTAATAGAAAAATTGACATATCACTGCTTAATAAAGGGTTAACCGATGAAAATAGGGATAATCTGGACTTGGAAATTGGTAGTCATAACTTGGATAAAATATACAAATCCGATGCCGTAGCAGTTAGTCCTAGTTTATTTAACAAACAGATATGTAAAGATATTATTGATAGAGAAATATTCATATCGGATGTACTTGAAAATCATAAAAAAATTAAAACGATTGCTGTAACCGGTACTAACGGCAAAACCACCACAAGCCACATGATTTATAACATACTCGCAAATAATGGACACAAAGTGGTTATTGGAGGAAATGGTGGTGGTGGCTTTAACGGATATATCGATCTTATATTGGAAGCAAACAGTGAAGACTATGAATATATGGTAATTGAAGTGTGTGACATGACACTTGAATTCTGTAAGTACGTATTTGACATAGACCTGATTGTCGTTACGAATATAGGATATGACCATATGGACATCCATAAATCCATTGAACATTACACCGAAGAGGTAATAGACTTTATTGATAATAAGCCATGTATTCTCAATAAGAATGATGAAAACCTGAATATAGTAGCAGATAATACTGAAAATGCAATATTTTTCGATGAATATCCTGAAAAAATCAACCTATTCGGAAAATTCAACCTTCAAAATGCTCATGCAGCTTACCAAACCGCCAAATATCTTAAAATAAATGATGAAATTATCCAACACAGTCTTGCAACATTCAAAACAGTTGAAGGCCGTACACTTAAAATAGACTACAGGGATAAAGAAATAGTTATCGGTAAGACAGATAACGTGGATGCATTGAAAGCCGTTCTGGATGAGGAACATTTCAACACGCTGATTATAGGAACGCCAAGAAAGAATGAAACCTGTCGATACAATATCCTGGATTATATAAGCAAGTATAAAGCGGATAGACTTATAATATTCCCCGGTCTTGAAGATACAACCTATGATTACGTTGAATATTTAAATAAGCTTAATTATACAAGAGATGTTATGGTTATTAAAAACATCTGCGACATAATCAGATATTTAAACACACAGGAATTAGGCAAAATATTTATCGGCGGTAACGGTCAGTCAAAAATTACGGAAATTACAAATATATTACTGGATGATAATTAAATCATCCCCCCTTTTTTTTAGATACTTTTTTTAAATCGTTATTTTCCACATTTATTTCTAGAAAATTTTCCAAAATATATCGAGTTATAATGTATTTTTAATAGACAATATTTTAAAGAATGAAATACATATTAAGATATAATAGATGATACTAAAAAAATAATAATTTTTATTATGATTATTAATAATTCACATAAAAGGAGGATATCATAAAATATGGATAAACATAATCCTTACTTATTAATAGGAATATTAGTACTTCTAGCATTGGCTTCTGGAGTTATGTGTTCACAACATGCCTCATCTACCGACCTTACCACACAGCAATTGCTGAGTAAAAATGGTTCAACAGTAGTAAGCGGAGACCAAGTTATCAACGTACCTGAAATGCAGAAAGTGCCTATCTTCTCAGCACCACAGAATTTAATAAGACCATTAATGTCTGGTGATATGATGTCAATATTTACTGCATTGACAACAGGAACCGTACCTAAGGATGTTATTAAGGATAACAAACACCTTACCTTTGACGGTAAAGTATCCGATGACTTGAAAGGTCCGGGATATCTGGTAACTGATGAAAATGGTAAAATATCAATAAAAGAAGCCGACAGTATTGTATGGGGTTATAAGTTACCTTATACCATTGCCATCAAAGAAGGAGATTCAATTAAAGTTATTCAAAATAATAAAACAACAAAGACTTTAAAAGAATCTGAAATTAGCAATGATACCGTTCCAACAGACTTTGTTAGTGCAGCTAGCCTTAAGGAATGGTTTAAAACTGCAAAAGATGGTAGTAACATAACAATTGATTACTATTTAGGCGGATTTAATGATAACCGTACCGGAGTATATGGTAAAGAGAAGATAATTCATGATTTCGGTGAAGAACCGTATAATTACATGAGAAATTATACACCTGGTGCACCTGTTATGGTTTATGATCATAACGCCAGCAAAGTGAATGTAAGCAGTGCTGTGAGTGTTGTTGAATATCTTCCGGAATATCCGACAGAAATTCGTGCAGCCAATGCAAAAGAGTTTGCTAACGGATGGAACAATACAATAATACCACCACATGAATCTGCTCACGGTAAAGAAAACGTGACATTCACATCAATTGCCGAAGCAGAAGCAGCATCTGGAAGTGCTACTCACGGAGTATGTCCACCGGGCAGATCTCTGAGGGATGCTATACTTGCATTAGGTTACCCATTGCCTGTTGGTATGTCTGGTGCAGAGGAATCAATTCTTTATGAATACCGTCCAACCATTGATGTTCTTGTAACAAATGAAGGAGATTATCCTATTCAGATAGTCATGTGGACCGAAGGTGAAAGTGGAGACACACACATCTACACCACAATATATGAATTAAGAGATAACAGCACATATCCGGATACATCAAATTCAACAGAGGAAGCGTGATTTTCCTATATAAACAATAATTCACCCCCCAATATCTTTTTACTTTTTTTATGATGAAAATATTTAAATCAATCATTATCAATAGAGTTATCTAGAAGTGATAATATGGATGCAATAATAACAGCTGCCGGAAAAAATTCCAGAATGATTAACGATTTTAAGAAAATGAATAAAACGCCTATTCATAAACTAAAACTAAAAATTGAGGATAAGGAAATATTAATCCACACAATAAACAACATCATGGACTCAAATATCGATAACATAACCATCGTTCTAGGCAATTTCAGAGAAGAAATCTATGAATTACTCGAGAAGTACTCCCTGACCGATGAAATCACCATAAAATATAACCAAGAAAATGACGTGGGATTATCACAGACAATTACCACAGCTCTTGAAGACTGCAGTGAGAATTATTACCTTTTTGCAGCCGCAGACCAACCAACAATTACTCCCCATACAATAAATAACATGATTGAAAGACTTGAAGATGCACCAAACCCCTCCAATACCATCAGTATACTTGCACGAAGAAAAACAGGATGGCTTGACAGTGCAGAAGGATTAGGCATGCCATTTTGCTGCTATGGACAACTGTTATATGATTATCTTAAAAGCGAAAACGATAATCTCAATCCGATATTACGTAAAATGATTAAAAATAATGTGGAATTTTATGGCGTTGAAGCAGCAAATAATCTGGAACTTCTCAACATCAACTGCTATAATGAGTATCTTGAGATAAAAGAAGAGATTGAAAAACCATAAACTCTTTTTTGATTATTTTAAAAAAGAAAAGCTTCAATTAGAAAAAAAGAAAATATAAAAAAAATTAAAAATGTG
>MVJJ01000138.1 GCA_003266145.1 Methanosphaera sp. SHI613 | reverse complement strand
TGTTTTTGTCTGGTTTTTGGTGATTGTTGCCGTTGCACGTGCCGTTGAGTTCTGGAAGTTAGTACCACCCATAACCACTATGACATCGTAGTTGGCGCTTCTGTAATAGTCGGGTATTTGATAGTTAACGCTTGCCTTTCCATCGGTTATCTTACTTTTTCCCACCACCACATCACCAAGTCTGAATGTTGCGGTTACATTTGATGTGTCTTTTGTTCTTGAGCTCATATACGCTACAAGAGTTATTTTTCCACCTACAATTCCATCAACGTTCTTGGCACTGCATTTTATCGGGTATAAATAATTGTTTTGTATCCGTGCACTTGACTTGTTTTTAACCGCATTATCACCGAATGTCTTGTTTGCTTGTAGGGAGTTGTTGGTAACGTTGTTTTGTACACAATCCTCATCTATCATAACGGCCCACTGGGCATTGGTTTTGACCGTGTTTGATGTTATGGAATTATTATGTGATTTTTTTGTTAAAAATACCCCATAATCTCCATTACTTATTTGTGCCGGATATATTGAGGTGGTTGTTCCATAGTTTTTCATGGTTATGTCGAAGATGTTGTTTGTTATTGTGTTATGCGTTGATGATGTGGATGCAACCCCATATGGATATGTGCCTTTTACCTTGAATATACTGTCTGTTATGACGTTATTGTTTGAATGGTCAATCATTACATTGTATGTGGATGCTGCCTTACTTGTAACGTTGTTGTTTGTGAAGTTCAATCTTGTGGTATGATTAAGTACCAATCCATATCCATAATCGGCGTAGTATTTGGCACTTCTTCTAGGAGTTATGGTTATGGAGTTTTGGGTAAAGGTCGTGTCGACACTGTTTAATCCTGCGATGAATCCTGTCGTATCATATCCTCCAAGAACCTTAACCGTATTTTTTCTGAAGCTGTTGTTTGATGAATTTAATCTGATTAATGGAGTGGCACTTGGAGCTCCTACAACACTCATACCCACCGTGTATGGAGCATAACTGTCAAGATATACCTGATTATATGTTATGTTGTTTAGATGGCTGTCGTAGTAAATCTTTATTCCCGTAAGTATATTTGACAATTCATCACTTGGCCTGGTATATGACTTGAACTGGGATTTGCTGGTTATTATATTGTGATCTATTATGTTTGATGAGGAGTATATCATCAGGATTCCATGTTCATGTTGGATATTTTTTATAGTCCCCAATTTTTCACTGAACATTATTTCTCCAAAGTCCTCATGGGGATTGTTTGTCTGGTGGATTAGTATATTGTTGTTTTTTATCGTGTTTATATCGGAGGTGTATATGAATATTCCATCGTTTACATAGTCTCCGCTAGTTGTTATGCTGTTGTTTATGAGGTTGTTTCCACTTGAGGAGTATACGAGTATACCTATACTTTCTGCCAGATCATAATTGTCTATAGTTATGTTTGTTATGTTACAGTTGTTTACTTCGATAAGCTCAACTGCATGTCTGTTTACGTTGCTTGTCTTTTTGGTATTGTTTATTCTGATGTTTCTTATGCTGCTTAGTGATGCATCCTCTGATAGTATTATGCTTCCCATGTTGATGAGACAGTTTTGACCTACCACATTTACCTGATTAGTAAATTGGAAGTTTACATCATTAAAGGTTCCTTTTAGTGTTATGTTTGAGTTTGGCGTTATGATAGGCTTTGAAATGCCCTCTGAATTGAAGTAGGTGTTGTAGTTGGACATGGTTATTGTGGCGTTAATCCCCTTTTCCACGGGAATTGAACCGCTTAACGCAGTAGGAGCAAGATAAGCATTTGTCAGTCCGCTTCCCTTGGTAGATAGCAGTACGTTATTTTTTGTCACGTTTATTATTATTTCATCTTCCTGAAGAGATCCTGCCTGTGAGAAGTCTATTGCATATGTTGACTTTGAAGTTATCTTATTATTATGTACCAGGACAACGTTTACCCTTTTTGTTTTTGATTGCTTTTCAAAGAGGATTCCTGTTTCCTGACTGCTAATGTTGTTGTTTGTTATGTTGATATTTTTATGAGCACCCTTTGAGTGGATAGCATAACTGTTTGAGGATATGATTGTATTGTTGTTAATCTTTACATTACTGGAGGCTATTCTTATGGCGGGTGAGTTTAATGAGTTGATCTTATTGTTTTCTATGATTACATCAGCATCCCCCGTATAAACTCCTACGGCTGATTCGTTGACTGTTATGTTATTATTCAATACCCTACAATTACCGCTTGTATGAACAGCCTGCATAATTGCACGAATATCATTTTCAATAATTGTGTTGTTCTTGTTTCCCTCACAGGATACACCCCTATGTCCACCGAACACTGTGTTTTTTCTTATTACGTTATTTGAACCCATTACCTGTATTGTATAGCACCAGACACTGTCTCCACCCAGGACATAATTTCCTTCTATTAGGTTATTGTCACTGTATCCACCATCCATGAATACTGAACCGTATACGCTCAGATATATTCCGTTTGCGAATGTACAGTTTACCCTGTTGTTTAGAATCTTATTATAGTGTGATGAGGTCAATACCAGTGCACACTGCTTATAGTTGGAAAATAATGGAGGATTGTCAACACGTTTGCTTGTTATGTTGTTTGAGTCTAGCGTAGAGTTTATCATCTGGTCACATACTATACCATAAGCATATAAGTTCTGTACAAATACTGTGTTGTTTACTACCGTGGCGTTACTTGTATGATTTACGAATATCCCTAATCCGAATGGATTTGTATTGTTGAGGTTTAAGTTGGATACGCGACAGTTTTTAGCGGTTATCGCTACTGTACAGTTGATTAGGTGGGCATTTTTCTTTGTACTGGTCAAGGTTAAGTTTTCCTTATCCAACGTGAAGTTGACATTTGAGAAAGTGCCCTCCAGATTAATTGTATCTCCACTGTATACCAGACCGGTCGTAACTGTTTGATTGGTTGATGTATCATGTTTGAAGTATTGCTTGTAGTTGTCAGTTGTTATCTGTGTTGTGACAGAACCTGCTTTGATATTTTTTGTATCCTCCTGTCGAATGGATGATTCATCAACACCGTCATCCATGATATTTTCCATAGCTTTCGGCGAATGGTCATCTACTTTTTCATCAGATAGAGCATTACTCATATCATCCATACCAGAATCTGCAGATACAACTGATAATGTCATAAGTAATATTATCAAAAGAAAAAATAAATAGCTGCTTTTCATATAAATAACCCTCCTTAATACATGATAATTGATAAAATTTCAATAATATTAATTTGTTTCTTAGAATTAATATAATTTTTTCAAGCTTCAGCTAGTTGAGTATACTAATTTATATTGAATTATTCGAGGATTATGTTCCACAATCCTAATTAATCAAGAAAATCAAATTATTAATTATGAAGGTCATTATTATAACAACAAGTTTTGGTTTTATAGCATTGAATGAGGAGTATGAAGTTATCTCGTCAAGACTATCAACCGATGTGGATACGACACTCCTTGATGCCATAACTAAAAATAAATTAAGCAATATGGAAATTGAACTTATAGATGAATTATCCGATGATTATGATGAAATAGTCATTGAGACAAACAAATCCTTGAGCAGTTATGAATCATTAGAGTCATTTGATAAAATTAGTGTTGAAAAGGATAACGAATATGGTAGATATATCCGTGACAAACTATACAACATTCTGGAAGAGATTACAAATCTCAACAGGAGTGAGTTGTTAACAGTTACTCATGACAGCTATCAGGAAATTGCGAAGGAGAAAATCACCGAATCCGTCAAGACCAGTGACGTGATGATAGTCGAGACCATTAATGCACTTGAAGACTTGGAAGAGACGACAGGTAGGTTAATTGAAAGGCTTAGGCAGTGGTGTATGCCTTATCTTCCAGAGCTTGATAAGATAAGCAATCATCATTTGTATACAAAGATAATAGCGTTGGAGACCTCACGTGAAAACATTAAGAATTCATCATTATTGGAAGGTACTAATGTGGAATTGAGTGATGATTATGATATAAATATGGATGATAATGACCTTGAAATAATCAAATCATTTGCCGTTAGTTTGAATGAATTATATGAAAGTAAAAAGACGTTGGAGTCATATATTCAGGAAAAGGTCCATGATGTAGCACCTAATCTTTATGACGTTGCAGGAGCTAATCTGGCTGCCAAGTTGATTGCTCATTGTAATGGCCTTGAAAATCTGGCTAAGCTTCCGTCAAGTACCGTTCAGATTATTGGTGCAGAGAAGGCCGTGTTCCGACACCTGAAAACAGGTGAAAAACCGCCTAAACATGGACTTATATTTCAGCATCCAAGCATTCGCGGATCCAACTGGTGGCATCGAGGTAAGATTGCACGTGCCGTTGCAGGTAAGATTACCATTGCAGCACGTCGTGATGCATTTACAGGCGAATACAGTCCGGAGTTAAAAGAACAACTGGATATGCGTATTGAAAAAATTAAAAAGGATAATCCATTCCCTGAGCGTAGAAATAAAAAATCAGATGAATCCAAAAGAAAAAACAAAAAGGATAAGAAATCCAGAAAGGATAAACGTAAAAAACCAAAACGTAATAAAAGAAAGCTTAAAAAAGGAGAATATACTTACTAGGAGGTTATGGTTATGCATGTCAATAAAATAGGTGAAAATGTATATCAGATAGACAATCAAATAGCTACTGTAAACTTAACCCCTGGAATTCAGGTTTATCAGGAAAAACTTTTGGATTATGAGGACAAGCAGTTCAGGTTATGGAATCCTAGACGTTCAAAGCTGGCCGCCGCAATCATCAACGGCCTCAGCATATTCCCTTTTAAGGAGGATTCTACCGTATTGTATCTTGGAGCATCAGCAGGAACTACTCCCTCCCATATATCGGATATATGTACAAAGGGCAGAATTTATTGTGTGGAATTTTCGGCTACAATGATGAGAGAATTTTTGGATGTTTCAAAGGACAGGAATAACCTTCTGGCTTTACTTGAAGATGCTACACACCCTTCAAACTACCAGCCACTTGTTGAAAATGTGGATATCATTTATAGTGATGTTGCACAGGCTACTCAGACAAAATTGTTTTTGGACAATTTCAAACTATTTGCCAAAGAAAATACAATAGGCATAATAATGATTAAAGCTAGAAGTATTGATGTGACAAAAAAGCCAAGTGTTATTTTTAAGGAAGAAAAAAGTAAGTTGGAACAAGGTGGTCTTAGAATATTGGAAGAGATAAAACTTGACCCATATGAGAAGGATCACATAGCATTTATTTGTGAAAAATACTTCTAGAAACACAAGTTGATGATGACATACATTCGAAAAAAGAAAGAAAATTTAGTATGACGTGATAAACATGACGATGAAATTAGTATCATGGAACGTGAATGGAATAAGAGCAGTCAGCAAAAAGGAAGAATTCTGGAATTGGTTTAACAATACCGATGCAGATATAATCAATTTTCAGGAGGTTAGAGCTGAAGAATCAAAAATTCCCAAAAAACTTATAAACGTTGATGATTATGAAAATCACTTCAATGAAGCCGAAAAGAAAGGATACAGTGGAGTGGGAACATATAGCAAAATAAAACCATTAAGCATAAAACGAGGCCTTGGAATAAAGGAACTGGACAAGGAAGGAAGAGTTCTTCAAGTGGAATATCCTGAATTTACCTTATTCAATATTTACTTTCCAAACAGTGGAATGGAAGCAAAACGATTAGATTACAAGGTGGAATTCTGTGAAGCACTACTTGAAGTTATGCTCGAATTGAAAAACAACGGTAAGAATGTAGTTGTTACAGGAGACTACAACATTGCACATAATCCCATAGACGTATACAGCCCACAAAACTGTGAAGGAAAATCAGGTTATCTACCCGAAGAAAGGGCATGGCTTGACAAGATAGAAGAGGCAGGATTTATCGATACGTTCAGATTGTTTGATGAAAATGGTGAAAATTATACCTGGTGGAGTTATAGGACACGTGCAAGAGAAAGAAACGCCGGGTGGAGACTGGACTACTTCTATGTCAATGAGGAAATGAAGGATAACGTGAAATCAGCCGGTATATTAAGTGATGTTTACGGATCAGACCACTGTCCTGTAACACTAGAACTGGAATTTTAAAAATAAAATTATGAAAAATTAGAAAAAAAAGAGGATTAATGTGAATTGTACAATTCACTTATTTTTTCAACTATTTTTTGGGATATTACACTTTTGGAATCAAATTCAACCTTATCACAGGATGTCTTGTCAATCAGATAAACTTCATTATCATTGGAACCAGGTTCACATCCTTTCTGTGAGATATCATTAGCCACCATCAAGTCAACACCATACTTATCCATACGATTTCTGGCCTTTTTGATTAATTCATCAATACTTATACCTGCTTCTGCCTTAAATCCTACGGCAAAGATATCAGGATTCAACTGTTTTACAGTCTCCAATATTTTAGGCAATCGGATAAACTTCAAGGTCATATCCTCATCTGATGAAATCTTGGATTTTTCCACGTTTTCCGGTGCAAAGTCGGATATGGCAGCTGCAGATACATATATGTCCACATCATTAATGTTATCCTTAACCACATCCAACATTTGCTGTGTTGATTCGACTTGGATACTTTTAAAGTTACCCGGTATATCTGTCTGCATTCTTCCACATAACAATGTGACATTGGCACCATGCCTGTAGAATTCTTTGGCCAGTTCAACACCCATCTTTCCGGAGCTTCTGTTTGTAATTACCCGCATGGAGTCGATTGATTCTACTGTGGCTCCCGCGGTAATCATGACATTCCTATCATTAAATGATTTTTCGGACAATATTCGTTCCACTTCAAGTACAATATCTTCCTTTGATGGGAACTTAGCCTTTCTTTCAGCACTGACAGGTTCCATAAAGCGTACTTGTGGATGTTTCTCCTTGATTTTATTGATGTTTTCCTCGATGGCCATGTACATGGATATGTGCATTGATGGAACAAAGAGTATAGGCGTGTCATAGCCACTAGCCGTCAACAGCAGCGTTGTTACATTTGTATCGGCTATCTTGTTGGCAAATTTACTTATGGTATTTGCCGTTGATGGAGCTACAAGTATTAAATCAGCCTGTGCATTTGTTACGTGCTCCACATAACCAGTTATTTTAGTATTTACGGGATTTTTTGTAGCAAATTCCATGGATAATGGCGTTATCAGTTCACATGCTGATGGTGTCATGAAACATTCCACTTCAAATCCATGTCTTTGAAGTTCATGCACCAATTTCAAATCTTCGACTGCCGCTATACTTCCCGTTATACATAGTATAATTTTCATGTTATCATCCTAATTGAACAAGTTGAATATTTGGTCTACAATTGATTCTTTCGGATCGCTTTCCAATGCAAACGTTTCCACCACTTCATCATATGCTCCCTTGTATTGCTCATAGTTTTCTACGGGTGCTGAGTATAAAATTACATATGTTTTTCCATCACTCATCTTCGTCCATGTAGCAATATGCTCTTTTTGCAATCCGTTTACGTCACTTACAATGTACCTGTGAAGGGTCAGATTTTTGTTTTTGATTGTTGTCTTGTTTTCCTGTATGTTGGTATATCCGGGCATCAATGCCAACCTTTTATTGTTTTCAGCATATGCTTCTTCCAACGTAGAACCATACTCTGAAGGTACTTGTTGAATAAGTATGGATATGCTGCTGTCATTAGAATATGATATTGCCGCAACTGAACCTTCGGCTATGCTTTTTACCTGATGCCAGTCATCAGGATAATCAAATCGCACACCGTTTTGTTCAAAAGTACCTGCACTAACAGAACTACAACATGAGATTCCCACTGAAAATATCAATAATGAAATTATTAACAGATTTTTATAATTCATATTTTCTCTCCTTTAATAAACTGCAATTTTCTACTTTAACTCAAACAATTAAACTATCGTGAACTAGAAGAACTACTGGATCCACTTGATTGTCTACTATTTCCATTATTCGATCCGGAGTTAGATTTCTTACCTGAACTTGATGAACTACTAGAGCTGCTTGAATCTGAAGAACCGCTGGAACTGCTTGAATTGGAACTAGCAGTACTTTTCTTATATGTGGTCTTTTTATTTGTTTTCTGAGTATTGGTTGAAGTCACATTGTTGTTTTTTTGTGTTATATTCTTTGCCTGTTCCAATGTAGTGTTTGATATGAATGCTGAGTCGGATATTGTTATGTTTGACAGAACTTCTTCATGATGAGTACTTAATGCAGTCATTCCGGCCGCAATTCCTATAGTAAATGCAACCAATACAAATACCAATAGGAATAATCCTTTGGTTTTACCGCTTATGGAATTTGAAGCTGCCTTTTGTGCATCAATATTGTCTCGTTTTGCATATTTATCCACAAAATCATCATACAATTCTTCCTTGATTGCTTTCTTTTCTGCAATCTTTGATGGCTTGAAACCTTTTCTTTCCTGAAGTTTAGAAACTGTTTCCCTATTACCTAGTTTTCTTTCAAACCTTATTCTTAATGTATCATATTCTTCCAAAGTGATGTATCCTTCATCTTTTTGTCTTTCCAAATCCTCTAATTTCTGTTCTATTTTACGCCGAGAGCTTCCTAGTCCTATTTTAATTCCCCCCAACAGTTATCTGATGATATGAACCCAATATTTTAAAGAAGTCAACATTCCGTTTAACATCATTCAATGCATCCTTAATTTTAGGTTCGTTTCTATGACCTTCCATGTCAATAAAAAACAAATATTTTCCCATACCTCTTTTAGATGGTCTGGACTCTATCTTCGTCAGATTAATGGACTTTTTAGCAAATACCGATAAGATTTCATATAATCCCCCAGGTTTATCCCCCTGCAAGGATATGATAATTGAAGTTTTATCATCGGATGTTATTTCCAAATCATCTTCATGGGAAATCAATGCGAATCTAGTGACATTATTATCATAATCCTGAATATTTTTATCCAACACTTCAAGATTATACTTTCGAGCCAGCATCTTATTTCCTATTACGGCGGCATTGGCCAGTTCACATACATATCTAGCGGCATTGGCCGTACTTGAAGTGGCATGCACCTGCTTATCCACGTCATGTATGTACTTTCTACATTGTGCTATTGCCTGTGGATGTGAGCATATGAGAGTAATGTCCTCAATTGTCATGCCTTTCTGTACAAGCAGATAATGTTTAATCGGCAATAAGAATTCGCCCTTTATTTTAAGATTATAATGCATTAACGCATCTAAAGTGACTAGTACAGACCCTTCGGTTGAATTTTCAATAGGTACAATAGCTTCACTGATATCTTCATTGGTCAATGATTCGAATATGCTTATGATATTATCGAAAGGAATTAATTCAGCATTTGAATCAAATACCTTCAATGCAGCCTCATTTGAAAATGTCCCTTCAGGTCCAAGATAGCCAACTTGTTTATTATCAATCATTATATAATTATATGTCAATATAAAAGATTAATATTTTCGTATAAAAATCGAATAATGAGGTTACATCAAAAAAAGTGATTCCTTAAAATAATTAGAACAAAGATTTGAATATAAGAAAAAGAGCTTAAAAAAAAGTGGAAATGGAAATTAGTAATTTCCACGTTTTCTGTTATGGTCATAGACATATTTTAGTATGTCTGTTTTTGATACTATACCATGTACTTTGTTTTTATCATCAGCTATTGGCATTCCACTGAATTCTTTTTCAACCATTATTTTGGCTACATCAGCTATTGTATCATCTTTATCTGCCGTTTCAATAGTCTGTGACATGATTTCCTGTACGAATAGATTTCTGATTTGTGAGTGTTGATATTTTTCAGGTACACGTTTTTTAAAGTCAATGATTGTTTTTGCTAAATCTTTAACTGTTAAAATACCAATTATAACACCTGCATTGACTACCACTAAACGTTTGATGTTGTGGTCCAACATTAACCTTCTTGCATGCACATATCTGTCATCAGGGCTGACTGTTACAACTCTGTTTGTCATTATCTCCTTGATTGCTACTTCATTATATGGCTGTTTGTCCAAGTCTTTTAAGAAGTCTGTTTTGGTTACCATACCAACAATTTTATCTCCATCCATGATTGGCACTCCACCAATATGGTTATCAACCATTGTTTTTAATACGGACAATATTGAATCGGAGGTATTTGCTGTTATAACGTCGTCTGTCATTATTGTAGAAATTCTTATATGTGATAATGGTAAAGATTCATATTTTGCTGATGATATTTTTGTTGCAATGTCCACGTCAGTAATTATTCCCACCAATTCACCAGTTTTTGCTGAAACTGCTGGCAATCTTGAAATTTTATGTTTACTCATGAGCTTTATTGCATCTGATACTGTTTGATCTTTGCGTATTGTTACAATATCTTTTGCCATTATTTTATCTATTGTCATTTAAATCGACTCCCTGTATTTTTTTAAGTATAATTAATATTATCTTTAACTTATAATAAATACCTATAGTCAAAAACAATATTAATAAATTGAAAAGCCTATTCAATAATTGATTTTAATAAATCCCTAATGGTTATTATACCAATCAATGCATTGGTATCCTCATCAACTACTGGTACTCCCCTAATATCATTTTCCATCATTAAATTAGCAACAGTTCCTAATTTATCATATTTTGACACGGTTATTAAGTCTGTTACCATTAATTCATCGACAGTTGTATTTACTACATCTTCACCTTCATTAGAGAATAATTTAGCGAATAATTTGTGTTCTCCTATGTATTTTAGTATATCTGATGCTGTAACAAATCCCAATAATTTTTCTTCTTTGGACTGTGAGTTTTTATCTTCACCGACAATTGGAACTCTTCTTAAGGAATTTCTTACCATTATTTTTGCAATACCTTCAATAGGTGTACCTGGAGTTGTTGTAATCAATTTTGTTGCCATTACATCCTGAACTTCTTCGTTTGCTACTAATTTATTTAATTTATCGACGATATCCCCTTCAGTTACTATCCCTACAATTTTATTTTCGGAATTGACAACTGGGAATCCACCGAGGTCTTCTTCTAACATTAATGTAGCTGCATCAACTATAGTGTCCTTGTTGGTCATTGTTTTTACGCCGGTTGTCATGATTTCTTTAATAGGTGCATTTATTGCTGATAGGAAGTTTCCTTGATGTTTTTGTGTTATTAGATTGAATTTTTTTCCTCCACCAAAGAAGTCAAGAATATCCATTGTTGTAACTATTCCTATTAGTTTTCCACTACCAGGGTCTGTTATTGGTACTCTTCTGAAGTTTTCTTTACTCATTAAATTTGCAATTTCAATTATGGATGCACTTTGAGATGCTGTTACGACATCTTTACGAGCAATATCCATTATATCTCCATCAGTGTCTGCTTTTTTAGTTATTTGTAAGTTTGTTGGATTTCCAATCGTGTTAATTTTATTGATTAATTTATTTCGCATAATTATTCACTCCTATTATTCGTTATCGTATTTTATTGGATATTTCTTAGTCATCATCGGATTCATCTATACAACTAGAACATAAAAATTGACCGTCAACTTCATCTAGTTGGCCATAGACACCACATTTTTCACATACACCCTCATCAAGATTTTCATCATAATCTGTTTTATAGTTGACATCATCAGAGTATGTTTTTTCATCGATGTTACTTTGTTCGACAAATAATTCAATTAATTCAGGTGAAACTCTAACTATATCGGTCTGGGAAATAATACCTTTTAACTGTTTATCTTCCATTACCAACACTAGTTTAGAATTGTTTTTTAACATTATTGATGAAGCTTCAATTAAAGAAGCATTTAAGCCAATGCTAATATAATCTGTCATAATCATATCTGCAGTAATATCTTTTGGTGCAATATTCTTCGATACTACCTTTGATATTATACTGCTACTTGTAACAATCCCTTCAACTTCATCATCAAGAATAACCACGGAACTTATATCATTTTCAGTCATTATTGTTGCTATTTCAGAAACCGTCGTGTTACTCGTAGCTGTAATGACATTATAGGTCATAGCATCCTTAATACCAATACTATCTTTCATTTCCATATCCATGTTTATCACTACTCCGTGTGTTATTAAAAAAAAATAATAACCTAATTAATACTATGGACTTCATAATATAAATTTATTACAATATGCTGCAGATAAAAAATGAAAAAAAAATAATAATTTGTCGACAAGTGAAAGTTGAAAAACCCGATAATCATAATATAAAATGGATAATATGGCAAATATAATTAAATACAAAGCATTCAGTAGAAACATTACCCCCTTAGATTGGATGGACCAAAGGTCATGACAGATAAGAGAACGTGAAACAATTCTGTTCCAAGGTTCTTTAGCATGCTTTCATTAATGCCATGTTTATAATATTCCCAAATTTACCATATTTAAATTTAATTATTTATTTTTATTCCATTTAAACAGTACAAATGCTCTTTTAAATTAAAGTTACTTAAAACATTCAATTTAATTAACTGAACTTTTAATTTAGTTAATTATAAAAAATAGAAGATTATTGCAAATAATAGAATATATTAATACTTAATAATTCTTTATTAATAATTTAGATTAATATAAAATTGTCTATAAAAGATTCATCAACCTACTTCTGAACAACCACTCAATTATGCTTTAATTTATAATTTAAGCAACCTGCTTTTCAACAACCCCAAATAAAATCCGGAAAAATAGTAACATCCCCGATAAAGGTAAAAAAATAGAATATGTGAAAAAATAGTTAAAAAAGGAAGTAAGAAGAAAATAAATTACTCCATTATAGTTAATGTCTTTGTATCTTCGAGTTTTGGATAATCAGATGATAGTAATACGGCTGTTATGGTATAGTTCTTAGCATTCATGGAATCAGGTAGAGTATAGTTAACGCTTACAAATCCATTGACTATCTTTGCATATATGACCTTTCCATTTGCATCCTTAACTGTTTTTCCATTGATTTTAAATACCACCTTACCTGTCGTGATTGGAACATTTCCATCATTTACCCATGCGTTTAATGTTATTTGACTTGATTTAGTAGCAGTGATATCTTCACATCTGATTGAAGGGGTTAGGTTGTTGATTGAAATGACTGATTCGTTTTTTACTGAATCGTAGATGCTTGAACCGGAGTATGCAACCTGAACAAGCAGGTCCTTACCAGCAAGATCAGAAGAAATAACGTATTCCATTGATGCAATTCCATCAACCACTTTTACATAGAGTACTTTACCACTCGTATCCTTGACTGTTTTACCGTTGATTTTAAATACTACTTTTCCATTGCTAATGTTTTCTCCGTTTTCATCAGTTACCTTTGCAGTTATGTTGACTGTAGAGCCTGCATCAGCCGTCATGTTGTTCATCTGAATAATCACGTCATGCTTCTTAATGGTTAAGTTGGTGATACTTTCTGCCAATTGTTTTCCCATATCATCATAGTATGTTAGGGTCAATATGTCATCGTAGATTTTATTGAATGTTATGTTGACTATTGAAAGTCCATTTTCAACATCACCCATGGTCAATACTTTACCCGTTACATCAGTAAACTGTATGTATCCATCGTTTAACTTTTCGTTATCCTGATTTATTACATTTACGGTTAGTTGAAGTTTTGTGTTGATGTATGCTGTTATGTTGCCTATTTCCAATCTGATTTCTGTTATCGGATTGAATTGGACTGTTTTTGTAATGTTCAATCCTTTATATGAAAGGATGGTCTCCAGTGTAACGTTGTTTGTGGTGAAGGTGTTTTTATCACGATTCAATTCAATACTACTTGTATTGGCATTTATGTCATCATACAGGATATTTCCGTTGGAGTCTGTGATAAATTCATCATTTATTTTATAGTATAGCTTAGCATCATCATCCAGATTACTTATGTCTGTTTTGAATTTTACCATATCTGATTCTAGGTCTACTTGTGTATCAAACTCGGCTACATTCAATGTATATACTTTTATAGGAGCAACCGTGTCCATATTTTGTAGGTTTTCATATTGAAGTCCCGTGTAACTTATGTATGATTTTGGATTTGTGCCTAGTACAGGGTATTCAGTATCATGTAACGGTACATATATTTTATCACTGGATATATTTTGTTGGATACCTATGACGACCATTACCTCATCGTATTTCTTAACGCGATAGAAGTTATCCAATTGTATAGTCTGATAACCAGGCTGTGTTAGCTTACCTGATTTTGTAGTTACCAGATTATTGTTGATGTATACTTTCATCTCATATTGGGAGGCATCCACGAAGTATGTTCCAATAGCTGAGATTACCTCATCATTCTGAATGGTATAAGAGTTGTTAATCCAATATTGGCCGTCAGTATCACCTAATTCATATACATAGCATACACTGTCATATTGATATATGTTGGAATAGTTATAGCAGTTATCAAAGTCAACCACAAAGTTTACTGAATTGTAGTCATTCACGTAAGGAAGATTTCCAATAACGCTATCGTAATATGAAACGTATTGATAACCATTGTTTCCCGTGTTTTCTCCCCATGAATTTTTTATAATGAATGCACCATCACCTGGAGCATTAGGTGAGAAATTGGTTTTACTGTATTTATCATCCCATCCGACTATACATACTGCATGGGTTGCCTTATTAACCCCTATGTTATATTGATTCAAGTTACTGCTTAGTTTTACACCTGTATATACAGGACCATATTTCATTATGGCCTCTTTAATGAGGTTGTTGTCTGTGAAATTCTTACGTGCAGGTATGAAATACACGTTCTGTGCCTGGAATAATGGCTCGAAGACATTGGAGATATGTGATTGCGTGTTATATTCATCGATTTGCTCTAATACCGGGCCGAATCCGCCTGCCAAATATCCGACAGGTTCCATATCGTATCCACCGTCATTTGGTTCCAGACCGCTTAGACCATAGATGGAGTATTTCTTAAACATGTTTTTTACATTATTTTCTGACAGGTCATATGTTATGTTGGTCAATTTCTTTAGTGCTGATTCCATTACTCCTACTGCTGCAAAGGATACACAGCTGCCTGCTGATCCCTGCGATTTGACGGGAGTAAGTAAACCCAGATCAAGTAAGCTGTACTTTGATGGAATGGATGTTGAATTAACGATAGCCTTTGTTAATGTCGGAGTGATTGTTTCATTTTGTATGTATTCATTTATTTGGATTGTAAGATATGAATAAACACTTGTCTTGTCATATTTTGAATTTCCGGAGTATGTTAACTTTATCACATATTCTCCAGGATTTAAGTCAGATATCGGATAGTATAATCTTGTTTTCTGTTTGGCAGTTAGTTTAGAAGTGTAGTTGTTAATTGTTAAATTGAAATTACCTGAAATATCCTTGTTGGCAGTTATTGTGAGATTTATATTGTTTAAGCTTGTTGTGTAGTTTTCTATGAGAATTGTTGGGATTACTTTAGCGTTTAACTGCATTTGTTGATTGTCTATACTTGCATAAACCGTTGAATTACCATCATATAAATTACTTACGTTTGTCGTGATGTCCATCACGTCTTGAGTGAAAATACCATTATCGGATGAAAATATAACTTTTCTTGTAGGTATAGGACTTTGAAGAGTGTTCTGACTGCTTAGCTGATTTATGGATACGCTTAGATTTAACTGACCATCCACATTTGAAGTATAATTTCTGAAGGTCATTAATACCCACGTATCAGGGATGTATCCTCCAGTTACCTTATAGAAGTCAGGATTGTTTTGTCCCCACCAGTTATCATCGATAAGATAGTTTTTAGGATACATTATATGAACTAGGGAAGCATTAGATGGATTGTCAACAAGACAGCTGTTTTTTATGCCGATTGTATTATTGTATGAGTATACACTTGAAGCTGTCTGTGCCGTATTGTCCTCAAATACCGTGCCCGTAATGTTTAAATCAGATTGCATTATATAGACTGCTCCTCCATATAGTGCGGAATTTGCAATAAAATATGAATTGTTTACCAGTGCTTTTCCAGTATCCAATTGTAATACTGCTCCACCATAGTATAATGCTGAATTGTTGGTAAATCGTGTATTGTTACATGTGATATTTGATTTGTAGTTGAATATTGAAGCGCCAAAACTTGCATTGTTTAAAGCGTATGTGGAATTGATACTTTGAACATTGGACTGTAATGCATAGATTGCTGCTCCACTGAATGCTTGATTATTGGTAAATTGTGTTGAATCTATTGTAATATTGGAATGGGACAGGTAAATGGCTCCCCCATAGTCTGCCGTGTTATTATCAAATACACATCCATTCAAATAGATTGTGGAGTATGATGCGTAAATGCTTGATCCGTAATCCTTACGATAGTTATTGGTGAAACTGCAATTTATGAAGTTTATTGTCGAACTGCTTGCATATATTGAACTTGAGGTGGATAACTCTGTATCTGCAAAGTTGACATTGGATATGTTTAGTGTTGTTGAATATATGTTCAATATCTGTGTAATGTTATTTCCGGAGATGGTTATGCTTTTGTTTTCTTCACCGATTATGTTTAATGAGTTTAAATTGTTTGAGTACCTGCTTAATGTGATTGTTGAAGTCAGATTGTATGTATCTGTGAATGAATCAGTGACCAGGTAGATAATTCCGCCGTCTTCGATGTTGTTAATTGCATTGTTTAATGTTGTCGGATTTTGTCTATCGGCGCCTGTGCTTGATGGACTGGCCTGTGAATTTACATATATCTCAGATAACTTATCCGATTTTAATGTCTTATTATTATTTTGAGTGTCTGCCGAACCATTATCATTTGTTATTTCATTATGGATAGGGATATCTTCATTAGCTGTAGTATCCACGACAACATTACTATCAGACAACAGTGTTGATTCGGTCATCATATCTTCATCAGATGAATCGATAGCTGCCACGCTACCTGATAAGAATATAGCTGTCATTATAACCATAACTAATAGTATTACATTCTTATTTATTTTTTTCATGGTTTTTCCCCATTATTGGTTAATTTGTTAAATTGAAAAAATTTTCTTTGAATAATACTATTTATAATTTAAGTTATAATAATATTTTTTAAATTTTATTGATTTGTTGGAAACATTATGAGATTCTTTAAAATAAGAGAAAAAAGGATTGGTTATGAAAAAGAGCTTTAACAACATAAGTTAAAAAAAAATGAAAAATAATGAATTATTCTATATGCATATATTTATGTATCTGAGGAATGATTGACACGGGACAATATTTTCCTACAAGTTCTGAAATTTCAAATAGATGAGTTTTTTCAACCCATCTGTCCATAGGACTTACAGGTTGGATTATTAACTCAACATCATCCGATTGAATTCCTTTTAAGTCATTCATGATTCCCTCAACAACATCCAGAGGAGTCTTTGGGCTGACTACTATCTTGAGATAATAGTCAATATTCTCTTCCTGCATGATTTTGATTGATTCCAATTCCATGGCATATACCTCTTGCCATTGTGCATTATCTTCAAAGTGATCGGGCAACTTTATATCCATAGAGACGATATCTATAACATCCTTTAATAGTGATAGATTATCCGGCAAAGTCGCGTTCGTTTCCAACATTGCAGGATATGGATATTTGCTCAGGAATTCCTTTATATATTGTGCATGTATTAATGGTTCGCCACCTGTTAACTCGAGTGAATGAAAGTCGTCGGTCATCAATGATTGAATTTCATCATTGAGTGCTTCATATGAATATTCTTTACCCGTATCGAATGATTTGCTTCCAGTTGTGTCACAGTAAAGGCAGTCTATATTACATCCTGAAAATCTAATGAATATCTGTCTTTTTCCTATGAGTTTTCCTTCACCCTGAATACTTGAGAATATTTCATTAATGTTAGATGAGATAATAAAAACCTCCCTAAATAGTAGTTGATTAATGTTCTATATATTTACGATAGCTTGCCCCTTGACCTATACCCTCGTTTACCTGTACTTCAATGTAGGATAATGTGTCCTTATCTTCTATTTCATCCACTATCTTTTCTGTGATGTATGTGGATAATGATTCTGCGGTTGTGGATTCTATTGGAAGCAATACAACGTCCTGTTTAGGTAACTTGTATTCAAGGCAATCTAGTACTGTAAATTCTATCGTGTTATCATCTTCAAAGGTTACTTTTAAGTCCGGACTGTTAATTGGTACCAATACCCTATGATCCAAGGATTTGCATATTCTGCGAGTTATATTCTTCAATACCTTGAAGTCTATGACAAAGCCAAATTGGCCTGAACGTTCACCTTCAACTTCAACATCGACAATATAACTGTGTCCATGTATCTTTCCACATGATTCATGACCTATTACCATGTGTGCTGCCGAAAAGCGTAAGTTTGTATGTATTCCATCCAAGTTTATTCTCATCATATTATCACCTAAAATACTTTTGTTTTGGTTATGTCCTTTTCAATATCATCCATAAAGTCAATATATGCATTTGCTATTTTATCTTGAAGTTGTTCCAGATTTTTTAAGTCCATGTTATCCTCCAAGGCGGATGTTTCAACATCATCAGGTGTTCCCTCAGTGGTTACGTTTAATGCGAAGTGTATCTTCATTGAACTTATTGATGCGGATGCTATTGACACAGATAGCTTTCCGTTACCTATGAATATGTCGTCGCCGTCCTGTGTTGTATCTACAGAGTATTCTTTTAAGATGTCTCTTGTAATCATTACAAGCAATCTTTGTCTGTGATAAATCAAGCGTAGATTACCAGGTTGTTCATCGAAGTGTTCTACGATGAAATGCAGCATTTTATTTCCCTTTATGTCCAATCCTACGTCTTCATAGTCTATTAAGTTATCGGATTGAATGTTCATTGGTCCAATCCATGATACTATCGTTGAGTCTTTAACTTTGAATTCTTTGAAAGCCCATGATGGATTTATTTGACTTCCATCATATTCATTGCCATCATTCCATTTTAAATATTGCATCATATCTATTCCATAAATTATTCATATAAAGTTTTATAGTTTATCACATAATAATTTAATGGGTACGGACAAATATTAGTTTAAGTAGGTGGGATTTAGAATGAAGGTTTATACTAGGTATTATATAAAAACAAGAGATAATCTATTTTTTGCAGTTAACAGTTATAATCATCCGAAATCACATTACATATCATTTTTAAGGTATATACCATCAGATGACGGAGATCGAACGTTAAATGGTGTAAGATATAAAAAGGTGGGTAGTGAGGAGGCCTATGAATATCTTAGGAAGAATCATCCAGAGTACTTGTTTGAATGGAACATATCCAATAAGAAGATGATGGGCGTTCCCAAAGGGGATGTCATCAAGGTGTATAATCCGATTGAAGGATTAAGTAAAATCAGGGAAAACAAGAACAAGTCATCATTATATGAAAAGATTACATTATTGTCCGATATATTCCACAATTATGCGGGGATATCCTATGATAACATGGGAGTAAGCGGTTCATCTTTGATTGGCCTTGAAAATGAGACTTCGGATATTGATTTTATAATATTCGGAATTGACAATCATCGAAGGGCCATTGAATTTTATTCTAAGGCTAAACATGATGAAGGTATAGCATTAGAAGCTATTAATGATGATTACTGGGAATTTGTTTATGATAAACGTATAAAGGATGATTCGATGAGTTTGGATGAATTTAAATGGTATGAATCACGCAAGAACAATAGGGGAATTATCAGGGATACATTATTTGACATTTTATTGAATAGAAATGATGATGAGATTGATGATGATGAGAATATTGGTATTGTCCAGTTGGAGAATGTCCGGATAAGCTGTGATATTTGTGATGATAGTCTTTCTTATGACAGTCCAGCTACATATAACATAAGTAATGTTAGTTTTTTAGAAGGCACTCCGCGAAATATTGAAAGTATAGTATCTTTTACACATACTTATACTGGAATTGTTAGAAATTATGAAAGAGTCATTGCGTCTGGTGTATGTGAAGAGTACTTGAACAAAGACACCGGTCAGAAAAAGTATAAACTGATTATAGGAACTACCCGTGAATCAATAGGAGAATACCTAAAGCTAGCAATAAGCCCATTAAATAAAAACAATGAATAAAAAAGTACTAAATTAAACAGAAATAACTTTAAAAAGAGGATTATAGGGCCTCCTTTACCCTATCTATATCAAACTTGGCAGTATTTGCAACAGTCATTACTGCCATGACCCCCGCCTGAACAGGATCAGTTACAACCAAATCAGCATAATCACGCACAGAGCCCACCATATTTAAACTGATAATTTTAATGTCACTGTGACTTTTAACTTCCTTAATTGAATCCACAATTGTTCCACCCATCAATGAACCTGCCAGAACAAGGACTCCCACACGTGGAAGTGAAAGTACAGCCTTTACCGATTCTGCCAATTTTTCTTCGCCGACAATAGGCAATGTATCCACACTTATTCTTTCACCACGGATATTATGACGGTCAGCCTCTGTGATAGCACCTAATGCTACCTGTGAAACTTGTGCTCCTCCACCGATTATGATAATTCTTTTTCCCCAAATTTTATCCATTGAAGGGGATTTTTTGACACTTAATACTTCAGGTACCTGTTCTATATCCTTGACTAACAAATCAAAATCATCAACGTCCTCAACTTCAATATATGTTGAAGCATAATCCGATGACTCCCTATAAACTTGAGTGTAAACTATATTCACATTTCTATCAGCAATAAAGCTTGTCAGTTTACTTAAGACACCTGGTTTTTCTATTGCTTTTATATCCATCGCATTGGTCATAATTACATCCTTTTTAGATAACTCATGAATTCTAATTATAGATTTAAAAAATATAATATATAATTTTTTTTCAATAAGCCATTTCAATGAAAATTTAGAAAAATATGAATTTAATAAAATTTTATTGATAAAAAAAATCAGTAGATAAAAAATCATTTAACAACTGTAAAGTAATCTTTATATACTACCACATACATAATAAGTAGTAGTGGTAAAAAGTACCACTAGCATATTATCAAGTGGGTATTGTTATTTACCCTGGAAAATAAAATTAAAAGGAAAATACCCATTTCACCACATAAATGATTGTTAATTTGACAATACCCTTATAATCCCATGATAGATATGCGCTCACACATCTTTTAATCTTTTTTTAAATTATTTTATTTTCATTACAAGAATTAAATTATATAATGCTAAGCTCGTTTTATATATTTCCAATAATACTTATGGTTAAAATCAGCATAATGTTGGTTTAAGGATATTGATAAAAAAGGATAGGGACTTATTTTAAAATTAAATAAATATTTAAATGTAAAAAGTAGTATCTGATTCAAAATATGACTTAAAAATAGAATTAATAAATTTACTGAAAAATAGAGTTGAATAATTGAAATAAGACATTAGGTAAATGAAAAATAGATTTTAATCTGTATCCATTCTTAATTTACCGATTAGTCTACCTAGAAAACCCATTTCTTCTTGTGTTTTAGGTCTTCGGGCGACGTTTGATTTTATTCTTACTTCATAACCACAATTTGGACATAATACTTTATCAGATCCACACCCACAATTACATTCGAGTATTTCTTCTTTTGATTCATCAAATTCATGTCCGCATAATCTGCAAATTGCCATACTTGAACTTCCTGTTATTTAAATGTTTAATGATGATTTGATTTTATTTAACATGCTTGACTTGTTTTTAGGCCTTAGTTCACGTGGTACCGGAATATCGAATCCACAATTTGGACATTTGACATTTTGTCCGCCACATCCTCCAAAGGCACAGTTACATTCACACTTGGATGCTTCCTCTAAATCAAATTTGCATCCACATAACATGCATTGCATTTTTATTTCCTCCGTATATTATTTATTTTTTTGATTTTACTTTTATTTTTTTAGTGTTTATTCCTATAATCATAAATGTCACCTCCCATTAAAAAAAATATAAGGTTAGATTTTAATCTAAAACCTATACGTATGGTGAGTTAGGTCCTAGTATTAGTAATCCACCTTGATATACTATAAATGCAACTATATATCCTATGGTTATACATAATGCAAATGAGAATATAGTCCATTTCCATGAGTTGGTTTCCTGTTTGACTGTACCGAAGTGTGCTGCACATGGTCCGCTTAATAAACAGAACACCATGTATGATAATGCAGATAATGGAGTGAATAATGTTGGTAATACTGTTGCCAGTCCATCTTCACCTACACCGAATATTGTACCGAATGTACTTACTACTGTTTCTTTTGCAAGTAAACCTGTTATGAATGCAACTGCAGCCTGCCAGGTTCCAAATCCTACAGGTGCAAATATCGGTGCGAATACACTACCTATCATACCTAGGATACTATCGGCTGATGATTCACCTACACCTGGTGGTAGGTTACTTAATATCCATACTAATACACATACACCTAAAATGATTGTTCCTGCTTTTTTAAGGAAAAGTGAACCTCTTTCCCACATGTGTAAGATTGAACTTTTAAGTGTTGGAATTCTATATGGTGGTAATTCCATTATAAATGGTGCAGCTTCGTCCTTGAAATGTGTACTTTTAAGTACTTTGGCGACGATTATTGATACAATCATACCCATTATATATAATGCAAATGTTATTACTGCCTGTTGAATTGGATCTTCAAAGAATATTGATGTGAACATTGCATATATAGGAATTCTTGCACTACAAGAAATGAAAGGCAATGCTATTATTGTCGTAATCCTGTCACTTTCATTTGCTAATGTTCTTGTAGCCATAACCCCCGTTACATTACAACCAAATCCTAATATTAATGGGATGAATGATTTACCTGATAATCCCATAAGTTTATACATTAACCTATCTATAACAAATGCTGCTCTAGCTAAATATCCACAATCTTCTATTAAACTTAGTAAGAAGAACAGTATGAATATGATAGGTACGAATGTTAATACGGAACCTACTCCACCAATTACACCGTTGACCAGTAATGATGAGACTACACCATCACCTAATACTTCTAATAAATAGTCACCTAACAATCCAAATAGGTAGTCGATGAAATCCTGATATGGAGCACCGATTTTAAATGTAATGAAGAATACTAGGAACATGATTAATAAGAATAATGGTATTCCTATAAACCTGTTTGTCATTACCTTATCTATTTTGTCAGTAAGGGTTTCCTTATCGCCGGATGGTTTTTTAACACAGGCTTTCATTATTTTGTCTATTTCCGCATATCTTGCATCGATAAAGACATCATCCACCTTATCATCGAATTCGGATTCCAATGTTTTACGGATTTCCGTTAATTTTCTTAAGTTTTCCTTATCCGGTGAGGCTTCAGCCAAGTCCAATACTTCATCATCGGCTTCAAGTAACTTGACTGCCACCCATGAATCAGGTGCTGATCCCATTTTTACATTAGGAAAGAGTGATTTAACTTCTTCTATTTGTTCATTTACCTGAATACCATATGTTAAATCCATTGATTTGTCGGTTGGATTTTTGGTTGTTTCAATGGTTCGTCTGATTAATTCATCGATTCCATCGGCTTCTCTTGCATCGACAACCACTACTGGTATTCCCAATGTTTTTTCTAATTTCTTTATATCTATATTGAACCCTGCATCTTCAGCATAATTTAACATGTTTAGACATAAAACTGTATTAGCGCCAGTTTCCATGATTTGTAATGTTAAATATAGGTTTCTTTGGATGTTTTCAGCATCAATTATGTTGATTACCGCGTCGTTCGGTTCATAAACTATCGCATCTCTTGAAACTATTTCTTCTACTGAATATGGGGTTAAACTATAGTTACCTGGAAGATCTATTACTTCGATTTCATTGCCATCGAATTTGAAACTACCAGATTTACGTTCTACTGTTTTACCAGGCCAGTTACCCACGTGTTGTTTCATACCTGTTAAATGATTGAATAACGTACTTTTTCCAACATTAGGGTTACCGGCGAGTAAAAATTTTAGTTTCGCCATATTATACCTCTTAACTATTGATTTAGGTATACCTAAATCATGTTTTATGAAATTTTATTTTAGCTAGTTAAACATATCATTTGAAAAAAACCAAATGAATTACATTACTATTATCTAGTAAATTGATAAGCAAAATCCAAAACGGGACTAGAAAATGAATAAATATATTCATAATCTAAATCATATACTCATGATATAAATTAAAATATAAAAAGAATGTGATTATTCTAACTCAATAGCTTGAGCTTCTTCTTTTCTTAGAGCTAATGAAAATCCTTGAATACGAATTTCAACCGGATAACCTAATGGTGCTCTTCTTTCTAATTTGACAGCTGTCCCATTAATTAAACCCATTTCTCTAAGGTGTTTCCCAAGAGATCCATGTACTCTATGTTTTTTAACTATACCAGATTCTCCTGGTTTTAAATCATCTACTGTTCTTGCCATATTATATTCCTCCTGAGAATAAATTTATATATGATTTTTGCAAATCAAGAAAATTTTTAACATTTGTTAATTAGGTCATGATAAAATTTTAATTTTTAGTCGTACCTAATTATATATAATTTAAGTCTTTACTAGTATATAAAGTTTAAGTATGACTAAATTTATATGTCAAAAAAAGTAAAGTAAAATGCACTTAAATAAAATAAAATTTAAAAATATATAAAAAATAATTTAAAAAAAAATATTATAGTTAATCTAAACAAGATTAACTATCTCATAACTTATTGAGCTAATTGTTTTCTTTCTTCATCTAATTTATGTTTAGCCATTTGGAATTGAACTAAGAAATCCCCATCATCCATAACAGGAATTACTTCTAAACCTAAAGCTTCATGTTCTTCAATCCATTCATCGTTAAGGACAGGAACTTCAAGTTTAATAGGTTCATCTGAATGATTTACAACAATTAAATTTCTGAAGGAAGTTCTTAATTCTACAATATAACCTGCTAAGCTAATAATATGATGAGCTCTTAAAACTATTTTCATTTAATCACCTTTGAATTAAGTTATATGAAAGCAACTAATACTGCTATAACAGATATCATACTTGTAGCTATAACAGTAGGATAGAATTCACGGTTAGTGAATAATGGTGCGAATGCACTTACTACTGCTGCAATAACTGTTATTATTATAGAACATATGATTGGAACAATCATTGATACTCCGAAACATGGAGGGAATCCTAAGAATAATGTTGAGTATACACATCCACCTACAAATATTAAGAAAGCGTGAGCCATAGTATAAATAGCCCTTGACTTAGACATATATTCCATTAAAGGACCTTGAATTACGTCTGAGTGACCTTCTAAAAATGCAAATGGGTTTGAATTTAACACTATAAGGAAACCTATAACAAATACTACAGATGCAATTATACCTGGTAATGTGAATAGGAATGGACCATTGAATTGTTGGTACAATACAATTGTACTTAAATCCATACTACCAGCTAATATTGCAGGTACGAATAAGGATATATAAAATGGTAAACTACCATATGATATAAGTCTTAATGACCTTTGTGCACTTATTTGTTCTAAGAATGATTGTTTTGCATCTCTATGTTTTCCACCTTTAGCATGATCTGGGAAAGGCATGGTTTTTGATAGTAAAGATTGTGAAAATGAACTCATGAATAAGTACATTACTTCTTCTACTTTTAATAAACCTACTAATGCTACTAAGCTAGCAAAAGTACCTAAGTAGACCATTGCTTCTCTGTTGATTATTAAGAATAATGCTGCAACTACTATTAAAGTAATTAATGGTAAAGCATTATATAATTTAGGCATTACTGCTGTTGGTGTTAGAGCTTCTTTAAATATAAATTTAAATGTTGCATATAATCCCGGACTAGCAAATTGTGGACCTAATCTTTGTTGAATTCTTGCTTCAGCGTTCTTTTCAATACCTGGTAACCATAAACAAACTATTCCAGCAATTATAAAAGCTCCAATAACAGCACCTATTGTTGATACTAAATCCATTGTCTAATCTCCTATAATTTAATTATTTGAATAGCTCTGTCTGTACATGTGAAACATGGGTCACATGATACAATAGCTAGCTGAGCATCCTGAATTGGGTGTCCTATACATGATTCCTGCATAGCCCCGATGTTTGACATTGATGGTGTTCTGATAATACTGTGTCTTACTTTTCCATCTTCTAAACCATAGGAATGGTAACAAACTCCACGAGGTACTTCAATATAACTTTTGTATACTGGTGAGTCAACCATTTCCCAGTCTTTGTTTATTACAGGTCCTTCAGGAAGACCTTTGATAACTTGTCTGACAATTTTGGTTGATTCGAATATTTCAACAGCCCTCATGAGGATGTTTGCTCTTACATCTCCACCATCTTGAGTAATTACATCGAATTCAAATGGTTCATATTCGAACATTTTTGTTCTCTGGTCGAATTCATAACCTGTTGCTCTTAATGATGGTCCGGTTACATGTAGGTCTAATGCTTGTTTCTGTGATAATTCACCAGTACCGGTGATACGGCTCATTACCATAGGGTCTGCAACAAACCTTTCTGCAAATGCACCTACTTTTTCGTCAATGTAATCCATTGTATCGAGAATTCTTTGTTTTTCTCTTGAGTTTAAGTCTGCCCTAGGTCTTACTCCACCTAATACAGATATACCATATTGTACTCTGTTTCCACCCATCATGTATAATAGGCTCATAACAGATTCCCTTATGTAAAAGATTCTCATTGTGAAAGTTTCATGACCTAAAACTTCAGAACCGTGACCTAAGTAAAGCATGTGGCTGTGTAATCTTTCAAGTTCTTCTGCTAGAACACGTAAGTATACAGCTCTTTCAGGTATTTCTATACCTAATGCACCTTCACCAGCACGACATGAATTGTATATGTGTCCATTAGAACAGATACCACATACTTTTTCAGTTAAAGCATTTGCCTTTTCAACTGGTAATCCTTCCATGATTCTTTCAATTCCTCTATGGTTTACACCTACAGTAATTTCAGCATCTTTAACTATTTCATCTTCAACGAAGAATCTGACCCTGTAAGGTTCTAAAGCTGCTGGATGTACTGTTCCCATATTTATTTCTGTTTCAAAAACTTGTCTTTCTACTTCGTTACAAGTTGTTGCTCCATCTATTTTAGTAACCATATAAAATACTCCTTATTTTTTATCTACAACATCAAGCAGATTAGCTGTTACTGCACCTACAACACCTGCAACTACATCTTCAGGTCTTACAGCACATCCAGGGATTTTAGCATCTACTGGAATAACATTGTCTACTGGACCTTCAATTTCTTCGGATGGAATTTCTCCATGAATATTTTTGTATACTCCACCGGTTAGAGCACAAGCACCTACTGCAACGACCAATTTAGGATTTGGTATTGATTCATAGATTTTTATTAATGGCTCTTTAGTCCAGTGAGTTACAGGACCAGATACTACTAATATATCCGCTTCTCTAGGATTCCATGTTAGGAATACATTATATTGTTCTATATCGAATTTCGGAGATAGAACAGTGTTAACTATTTCAATATCGCAACCATTACATCCACCTGTATATACAAGCATAAGATGTATAGCTTTTTGACGTGAGTGTGATTTAATTCCCATTCGTATCCCTCTTATTCTTTATCTTCAGCAACTTCAGATGCATCTGCAACTTCTTCAACAGCTTCTGCTTCTTTTTGTGCTTTTTCTTTTAATTCTTTATTTTTCTGGATAATTGAATCATCAGTTAAGTATTGTGCAATCATTCTGATTTGTTGATCTGATACTTCAGCTGGGTCAACTAACATACTAGTTACATCTTTCTGACATTTATTACCAACGTCATTTGGATGAATAGTAGCAGCTACTCCAAACAAACCAAATACTGGACAGAAGTCATGACAATGGTAACAATGTACACAACTAATCTCATCAATTTCTGGTATTGCATTTTTGATAATGCCTTCAGCTATTTCAACTGGTTCTATTGGTTTCATTGTAATTGCCCTAGTCGGACATACATTAGCACAACCACCACAACCAATACATTCGAGTTGAGCAACTTTAGGTGAAGGTTTTACATTACCGTTTAAAGCATCTTCACGTAATTGTAAATCTGTTACACAATCACTACCAAAGATTAACCTTTTAAGGTTTACATATATCCCGTTGATAAAAACTTTTCCTATACTCATATTGTTGCCTCGAAATCTCTTTGTATTTTAATAGCCCTTGCTGGACATGCTGTTTTACATGCTCCACAGTAAATACATCTGTTATTATCGATAACTAAATTACCATCTTCATCCTTAGAAATAGCTTTGAAGACACAAGCGTCTACACATTTTCCACAGCCTACACAAAGATTATTGTTAATCATTGAGTAACCGTTTGCTATTTTCATCTTTAATGGTGAAGTTTTAGGTATAGCATTTACTGGACAGTGAATAGCACATTTTTCACAAAGTACACATTTATCGAAGTTAACTTTTACTTCTCCATCTACGATGGATAAAGCTTCTTTAGGACATACTTCTACACAGATACCACATTTGATACATTGTGGTTTGATTTCTCCATTCCATACTGTGTTTGTAAATTTACGTGCGTCATATTTACATTGTGATACACATCCACCACATGATACACAATATCCTTCAAGTGTAATTTTGGAATCCGGTACGAATTCTAATACGCCTTGAGGACATGAAGTTACACATGGTGCCTGATCAAAGTCTTTTGCACATGCTTCTCCTGCTTCTTCATTACAAAGTGTACAATATGCAGGATCAAATTTAATTGATTTACCAACTACTTTTAATGCTTCAGTTGGGCATGCATCGGTACATACTTTACAGTTGAGACATGCAATCATCTTTGTATCGTTTTCAACATCATATTCAGGATGTTGGATTTCAAGTACTGAATGTTCTGCTACAATTGCATCGTTTGGACATTCGATTAAACATTTGTAACATACTGCACATTTTGCCGTGTCTATTTGGTATGGTCCTCCTTCTTCAATTGGTCCTATAGCGTCCCTAGGACATACATCTATACATGAGTCACACTTGGTACATACACCCGGTTCTATGTATGAGAATTTAATTGAATTTGTTGGACAGAAGTATGCACATCTACCACATTCAATACAGTTTTCGTGGTCTGTTGTAACACTGAACCTGTTGACCTGTTCTTTTTCCATTTGAACTGGCTTGGATGGTGGTGCCATTCTTGCTCCTTCTTGACAAGCTGGTACACATACACCACAGTTTGAACATAATCCCATAATTTTTCCGTCTTTTACACGGATCATGTCAACAGGACATACTTTTTGACACATACCACATAAGTTACATTTTGTTCTGTCTACTACATAACCGCCAAATTTATTTTTAAATATAGCTCTATTTGGACATACGCGTTCACATTTTCCACAGGTAATACAACTTTTTGCTTTACCATCTTCTACTCTTATAGCATCAGTAGGGCAAGCATCTACACAATCACCTGAGCCTTTACATTTACCTGGATTTGATAAAAACATTCTCTATTACCCCACTTAAGCGTTACTTTTAGTTCCTAAAAGTGTTCTACCTATTATTGCACCTATTATTGACATTACAAATCCTGGACCTAATTGAAGTCCTCCGTAGTATGGGAAGGTTCCTAACCACCATGCAACAATAATTGCTCCAATTATAATTGCAATCCAAGAAGATGTATTCAACTTAATTCCATTAGTTGGTGTTTTATGCATGATAGCTCCTACTATAACACCCATAATTAAAGCAAATAATGCTGGTCCAAGATATAATAAACCAAATAAGTTTGGTGCTGTTGCTTCTAAAACCATAAAACTCCCCCTAATCTATTTCCTCATCATCAATGTAGTCTTTTTGGTATTTGGTTACACCGTAGAATAAAATTGCCAGTGTAGTTAAACCAATGAATACTTTTAAACCTATCACAATATTTAAGTAAGGTACAATACCAGCATGTAATGCATCTGGGAAGTTAAATATTGTAGCTAAACTACTTGGTACTAGACCAGAAAGGTTTGTTCCTACATTGTATAAAAATGATCCACCAGTGAATAATCCAACTAAACCTAAGAAGATGTAAGCTAATGCTCCACAACTTTCAACTATGGACATTCTTTCGTGTGAAAGATTGTAAGGATTATCCTTCAAACCATATGCGAGGATACATAATATTGCTCCGGAAGCCATGATAGCTCCACCCTGGAAACCTCCTCCAGGAGTAATGTGACCACCGAGTATTGTCATTGCCCCATAACCTATCATTATAAATGATAATGGATATGCGATTAATTTAAGAAGATCACTCATCGTCGTCGCCTCCAAGGTTTACTTTTCCTCTACCGAATACTAACATTGTAGTTACAACTGCACTTATAAGAATAAATGCTTCACCTAATGTATCGAATCCTCTGAAATCGAATACTATGTTTGTAACTAAGTTTGGTGCTATGTTTACTCCTAATCCTTGATAGATATAGTTTATACCAGGGAAAATCATACCACTGAAATTATATGTTGCATTTAAGAATATAGTTGCAAAAGCTAAAATTGATAGTGCTAATGCTACATCCCTAATTGAAGCTTTCATCTATAAAACCCCCCAATAGAATACAATTGCAATAATTGCTAAAGTTAACACAGCATAAAACATCATGTTATTTAAATCGTCTGAATGTTCTTTGTACAATTTAGGCATTAATGGTGTTCCATACATGAATAATAACATTAATCCAACAACTACAACAACCATTAATGCAGGACTAACTAATCTTATGGTTAATGCTGCAATTAATAATGAAGCCATTAAGACTAATTCAGCAGATAGAATTGATGAAGTTTGTGCACCTGTTACTAATGTTTTCTCAGGATCTGCCCCAAATGTACTCTTTAATGTTTCTACAAGTTTATCGTACATATTCATTTTATCACCCACTCATTATAATGCCAAAGCACCTAAAGCCATGACTGCAAGTTTACTAGTTACTAAGCTTGGGAATAAACCTATGATTAAACAGATGATTAAGAATACAACCATTACAACCATTGTTGTTTTTGGAAGTTTTGCATTAGATATTTCTAATTCATCTGGTTTAGGTCTTAGGAATACTGCATATGCAATCTTGAGGAATGCTAAGAAAGTTACAATACTTAATATAATCATGATTATTGCAAGTTCTGGGATTCCTGCTTGTAAAGCAGCTTGACATAACATGTATTTACTTTGGAATACGTTGAATGGAGGTACACCTGCCATTGTGAATCCAGCAAGTACTATTAATAATGCTGCTGTAGGCATATATTCTAATAATCCACCAAGTTTACTAATTTTGCTTGTTCTGGTTTTGTATAATACTAATCCAAATCCTATAAATAGGAATGAAGTTACTACTAATTCGTTAACTGCTTGGAATAAACCAGCTGTTATACTGTATGGAGTACCTAATCCAAGACCTACTCCGATATAACCTAATTCACCAACTGCTAAGTAAGCGATGATACGTTTGTAATCATCCTGTACCATAGCCATACAGATACCTAATATCATAGCTATTACACTTACTGCTAACATAGCCATTTGAGCTGTTGGTAAGTATCCGAATATTCTTATGATTACTAAACCTATTGAGATACAACCGATTACTGAGAATGATTGTAAGATCATAGATCCGCTTGGTAATCCTTTACTATATATTTCTGATTTTATAGCGTTGAAAGGTGGTAATCCTGTTGCGTATAACCATCCGTAGATTAACATACCTGCAGCGAATAATAATACTGGATTATATGGGTTTACTGCACCAGCATGTATCATGATTACTATATCAGAAATGTTTACGTTACCAGTTAAACCGAGGAGTATTGCAATTCCTGCAAGCATGAATGATCCACCGATTTCTCCGAGTAACATATATTTTAAACCAGTTTCGTAATTGCCTCTTACTCTTGATACAAGTATTAGACCTACCTGTACTAAAGCTGCAATTTCGAAGAATACATACAAGTTGAATATATCATCTGTTAATATAAATGCCATTAATGCTGCTGATAGCATGAATAACATGAATAAGTATACACCAGATGTCTTTTTGGTTTCAGCAATTGATATGAATACTGCACACATTGCTACTAAACCTAATATGAATAATATTACTTGTTGTCCTGGACCAAATGCATATGTAATTGCAGGGTGGAAAATTTCCAGTACTGATCCAGAAATGATTGCCTGTGAAGCCTGAGGTAATAATGAAGTTAGATTACCTGTTAATAATGGTTTGTATGCTCCAAAGAAGTGGTTACCATATGTTGCTACTAAAGGTACGATAGGTAAACAGATAGCTGCTATCCATGCGATTACTTTAGTGATTTTTTCGGAACCGTGTATTAAGTTCACTAATATTGCACATATCATAGGTATGATAACCATCAATGGGATAAATATTGTTCCATCCATTAGAATATACCCCCTTGGAATAAAGTAATAGCATTATTCATTGTTATCCTCTCCAAGTTTTTTATCATTTAATAGAACGGATGCATCGAGTGTTCCGTGTCTTTTATATAAAACTACTGAAAGTGCTAACATTACAGCAAGAGTACTTGCACCGATTACAATACTGGTAAGTACTAATGCAAATGGTAAAGGATATGATGCGTGACCTAAGAAGTTTGTTACATCCATATTTGGTAATAAAATGTATGTAATACCATTAGCTCTGTAACCTAATGAAATTAATAAAAGGTTTACACCATCACCAATAAATGCTGCTCCAATAATTTTCTTTACAACATTATCTAAGTAGACTAATGCTACTAAACCTATAATCATTAAAAGTGCTGCGGTAATTAATGATCCACATTGAACTGCTTCTATTGCCATTATGCATCACCTTGCCCATCATCTTCTATTACAGGTTCTTCTCTTGTTTTTAATATTGTTAGAGCCACTAATGTTGGGACAATAGCTGCTCCTACTACAGCTTGTGTTAATGCTACATCTGGAGCTAATAAGACTTGATAAATAGCTGCTAACATGAAACCGGTTACACTGGTCAATATTGCCATTCTTAATAAGTCTTTTTGCATTAAACAAACAATAGCTCCTAAAATTGCAAATATATATAACACAAATGGAACAAAATTTTGAACCAAAATTTCTACGCCTGTCATATTAATGCTCTCCTTGTTCTCCGTGGAAATGTCCACTAGCAATAGCATGTGTTGCAAATGGTGCTAATATAAAGTATACTACTCCTAATGCTGCTTGACCTAATAAGATTAAGACTAGTACACTGACCATGTCCACAATACCTAATATTTCTAATCTACCAAATACCGTATATTGTAATTCATCATCAGTATTTGCTAACAATCCTTTTGCAGTAATCAATACGAAAATACCACAAATAATAAAGATTATTCCTAATATTATAGATATAGGATCACCCATTGTAAATGTAGTTAATGCTGTTGAATTCATTATAAATCCCCTCCAGCTAATACATAAGCTGCAGCAATTGTACCTACAGGACCTAATATTATTAATGCAAATGCTATGTCTCTACAGAAATCGACACCAGCCAATGTAGTAACCATTGTTAAAACAACAGCTGCTGCGATTGAAAAACCAGCTACCCCAGCTAATGCTGAACCACCGGTTCTTCTTGTTGCTATTTTTACACTAGCAAACATGTAAACAATAAAACATAACATGAGGAACAATTCAGATATCGTTAAAAAATCCATCTCATCACCCTATGTTTATTCTAACATTTTCTTTATTATTGGCTCAAGAGGTATGATATCTTTTGTTGAACGAGGTGTGATAGCTGATACTAATAAGCTTCCAGCATCTTGATCCATTTCTATAGTAATAGTACCAGGTGTTAATGTGATAGTATTAGATAGAATTGCAAGAGATACCGGCCTTTTAAGATCAGGCTTAATCTCAACAACAACAGGATCTACATCTCCCTTGAGACAGCACATACTTGTATCAAGTACTGCTTTAATTATTTCGACTACTAATACTACGAAAAATTCAATTCCGTAGATTATTCTAGTTAAAAACATAAATTAAACTCCGTTTTTATTTAGAACTTCTCCAATATATGAAGATTCTCGGTTATTAAAAATAACCAAGCAAACCCCTTGTTCAAAGGTTTTTTTAGATAATTCATAATTGTTTCAATATATGAACCATCC
>MVJJ01000063.1 GCA_003266145.1 Methanosphaera sp. SHI613 | reverse complement strand
GGAAATTTAAAATAAAGTGTCCTTGATGGATGTGCTATCATATGAAATGCAACCGGTCCAATTATAGCGCCCAATATGGAAGCTAATAGTACTACCAACGTACCTATGGAGATATAATGCAATGCTATTTTATTATTTTTAAATCCATTAGCCTTAAGAATACCAATCTCATTTCTTTGATGTGTAATAATCCTTTTCATTGTTGTTGAAAGCATTACCATTGAAATAATAATAAATATTGGTGGTAATGCTGAGGACACGGAATGTTGTTGGCTGATTGATTCTTCCACTGCATCTGCACTAGGATGATCAGTTTTTTCTATAAATGCCGTGAAATAGCCATCCAAACGATAAGATAGTAACTTCAAGAATGTCTCAGGTGTACCGTCAAATTTCACGTTTAGTACATTGTATGGTATATTATTTGATGGGTAAGCCTTGTGGGACATATAAGCAAAACCAGTTGAAGTATAATTTGGTACAATTGACTCTTTAGGTGTGTTAAATATGTATTCGGGTGAATAACCTAATCCACGTATGGTTTTTTTGATTTTAGTACCATTGTTTTCAAATGAGATTTCATCCCCTACTTTCAGATTTCTTGCTTCTGCAAAGTTTTTATCTAACCAAACTCCTTGAGAATCATTAATATCTAACTTTTTTCCTTCAGTTAAATAAAATTTGCTTATTGTGTTGTTTTCAACAAAATGCAATATTACATTAGGCATGCCCTCAAGATTAGCTTGTGAATCCACTACTAATTGTCTTTCCATTTGTGTAGTTGCTCCCAAGCAATCTACTTGGTGTATAAATTCATCAACAAGATAATTTGAATAGATCCAGCCATCAGCCATGTTGCTTTGTTCATAATAGTTATCAATTGTCGTTTCATAGCTAGCTGTTTCTGCATACATCCCTGTAAATACGAAAACACCGATAAATGCCATTAAAAAAATGGATATGAATTGTACTTTGTAATTTCCAACATCTCTTAACATTTTTCGTTTTAGCATTCATCTACCTCGTTTAATAATCTAAATTAATTAAAATATCCTCTTTTAGTATTGAACTTTTAAACAATTAATTATTTTATTGTCATATTCTCTTAGAATACTAATTAAATCATTAATTATTTATACATTATGGTGTTTGATTTTCTTGATATAAATAGATAAAGGTAGGAGGTTTTGTCATTCAATATTGTTTTTTCTCTTTCAAATAGTTGATTATGTAAAATTCATTCATGGTAATATTAATGGTATCAAATATAAATGTTTCAAATAATTCCTATGATTTTATAGTCCAATAATAAATAATCATATATTCAATTGATCTGATTATTTGTGGTTGTAAAAAGAAATAAAAAATTGGTGGTGGGTAGGCTGTCATTTGGTAGATATATATTAATTCAGTAAGTAAAAATATTCTTCTAAATAGTCGATTTTTCCAAGTGAGTATTCCTTTTGATTATTTATAATATCTAAAATGTCATCAGCAACTTCTTCTGGTGTATTGTATGTAGTGTCTATTTCACACACGGCATCGCCATAGGTTTCATAGCTTTCCTGTGTACATATTGCAAGTATTTCCGCCTCGATGTTTTCATGAATCTTTTTATCAGTCCAGTCTCTTGTGTTCAGTCGTTTTTCAAGCTCTACTGGGTTGCATCTTAATACAATTACCTTATCTGCGTGGGGATAGTCCTGTGCAAGATGTCCCTCGAATATGATTGTCTTGTCAGGATTTTCATCTTTTATTCTGTCAACAATAGGTATCATCTTATCCACATCAACTATTTTATATCCTCGCACCTCATCGGTACCCAAGTTTAAATCATAATTGTCCAGTAGATAATTGATGCTTATCAGCTTTGCATCTATTTTCTTTGCCAGCATATTGGATACGGTTGTCTTTCCACATCCTGGTGTTCCCGTAATAATAATTATCATAATCTCACAATCCATTTGTAAAGTTCAATCCAAGAAGGTTGGTTAAATACCCTCCGATAACAGGTGTTATATATCCTTCAATCACTGCGGCTATAATCAGACATACCACTATTATTGTAATTGAAAGTATAATATCCTTGATTATTGTTGATGAATTTCTTAACTCTCCCTTAAAAGTCTTATCTTTCTGCAGCACTCCCTTAATAAGGTTTATTTCAAGTTTGGTAACAAGCATGGAACATACTACAGTCAATATTAGCTGTGGTATCTCAAATATCCCATGGGGTATGGTATATATCAACATCAATGGGGCCGGTACCAGGCTAAACATAAATCCTATCACAACTCCATTCGTAAAAAGTATTAAAAATGAAAATATTGAAAATAAAAATCCCAGAAGTATGATTATCATTGCCACTTTCAGGTTGTTTAGAAAAATGCTTATCGTTATGGAGAATGTGTCGCCTTGAATGTTGTTTATCATGTTTCTAATGCTTTCCATAACCATATCCTTGAATGCATCTTTAAAGACATATCCTGCAAGTACTGCCGCTATAAATATTATGATGACAAGGAGTATGTAGTTTCTGTTTCTATGAAAATAATTTCTGATGTTTTCCTTTGAATATATCTCTTTTAAATATCCTGTTATCATAATAACAATTCCCATACTTTTTTTCCATATGGATATTTTATAAAAAAATGTCTATTATTATTTTAGAATATGATTATTAATAACTATTATTATTTGATATGTTGGTCAAAGGTGGCTGAAATTTATAAATTGAAAAAAAAAGAATGAAAAAGAGAGTTACATCTGTCTTATAACATCTCTGATTGCTTCAGGGTCTGATGAAACCTGTGTAGGTTCTTCACATGCTTCGATAGCAACGTTAGGGTCCTTAAGAACATGACCTGTCACTACACATACGACACGTTCTCCCTTATCGATTTGACCGTTTTCCACAAGTTTCTTAAGTCCTGCAATGGATGCTGCACTAGCAGGTTCTACACCGATACCTTCTGTTCTTGCAAGGTATTTCTGTGCTGCAAGTATTTCATCATCCGTAACGGTTTCGGCAGTACCATTTGATTCTTTAATAGCTCT
>MVJJ01000144.1 GCA_003266145.1 Methanosphaera sp. SHI613 | reverse complement strand
GGCCCGACGGGAGTTGAACCCGCGACCGCCTGGTTAAAAGCCAGGCGCTCTCCCAGACTGAGCTACGAGCCCCAATAAAAAATGTAGCGCCGTGGCCGGGAGTCGAACCCGAGTCGCAGGCTCGACAGGCCTGCATGATAGCCTCTACACTACCACGGCATTCGCTAACATATCGTTTTCAAGTATAAAAGCAACTATGTTATACTATATATTTCATAGTATATAAAGGTTACTATTTAGTATAAATTAATACATTGTATGTTAAAAATATAACATACAAAATATTAAGGTATATCCCGTCTGCCGGACTTGAACCAGCAACATTCGGATCTACAGTCCGATGCTCTGCCAAATTGAGCTAAGACGGGTAAATGGGTCCGCCCGGATTTGAACCGGAGTCTCAGGCTCCCAAAGCCCAAAGGATCGACCAAGCTACCCTACGGACCCCCATATAAAATGTATAAATATAGAGCCCCAGGGGGGAATTGAACCCCCGACCGCTTGATTACAAGTCAAGCGCTCCACCAGACTGAGCTACTGAGGCATCTATCCTATGATACTTGTTATCACCATAACAAGTAGAAGTCATTTATTATTTAACTCCTTCATCATATATAAAGGTTATGGTTATATCATACAATCAATAAAGCCAAAGAGAATATAGAAATGAATAATAATTATTCATCAATATTCAATAAATAAATAAAAATTTATTTATACCGTTTAGCCGAATCAACCAATGATTTGACAGCAGGTAATTCTTTACCTGAAATTAAATTGATACTAGCTCCACCACCACTACTAATATGGGTGATTTCACCATCTAAATCCATATTACTAGCAGCAGCTGCTAAATGTCCTCCACCAATAATGGAATATCCTTCTGACAATGACATTGCATTTACCAAGTCTTTAGTACCTTTACTAAATTCTTTCATTTCAAATACACCCGCAGGTCCATTTGCAAACAACGTCTTAGCCGAATAGATTTTTTCTTTATATAATTCAATAGTTTTTAATCCAATATCATAAATTGGCAAGTTAGGAACTTCATTCACGTCATAATCTACACGAGATTCATTTTCAAGAATTCCCAAGTCAATCGGTAAAATAATCTTATCCGAATAGTCTTTCAACAAGTCTTTTGCAACATCAATATAACTTTCATATCCACGTTCTACAATGAAATTATAGTTATACTCCTTTAGGTCCACACCGCTTGCCACTAGGAAAATATTTGCAACAAGTCCTGTTGTTAGAATATAATCTGCACGATTCGTTTTAAGTGCGTTAGCCATAACCTCAATAGAATCATCCGCTTTTATACCACCTAACACATATATTCTTGGCTGTTGAGCATTGTCAAGTATTCCATATAATGAGGATAATTCCTGTTGCATCACACGTCCTGCCAGTGATGGAAGAACTTCTGCAAATCCTATAAGTGATGTTTGAGATCTGTGAGCTGTTGCAAATGCATCATTTATAAAGAAGTCTGCCAGTGGAGCAAGTGATTGAACAAGGATACTGTTCTTTTGTTCTTCAATTGTTAATTTAGGCATTTCTTCTGAGAAAAATCTTACATTCTCAAGCAGTACAACCTCACCGTTTACCATATTGGATATTATATCCTGTGCCTGTTTGGTAAATATTGAATCAACATACTGCACATCACATCCGACAATATTGGATAATGCTATTGCATGCTCTTTTAATGTGGTGAAATCTGACTTTCCAGGTCTACTTTGATGTGCCAATATTACAGTCTTGGCACCACGCTGATGCAATTCCTTGATTGTTATAGAGTGCAACTGCATTCTCGTATCATCCAGTAAGTCTCCTGTTAATGGATCAACAGGTGAATTAACATCTACTCTTAATAGTATTGTTTTTCCTTCTAAGTCAAAATCATCCATTGTGTTAAAATCATATTCCATGATATTACCTCTTATATATTTATATTAAACTTACTAAATCAAGTAAAGCATCCTTTTGATTTTCAGCCTTGATAATTCCTGAAGCCAATAATACACCATCGGCACCCAATTCCAGTGCTGCCTTCATATCTTCACCTGTCGTAATTCCTGCCCCACATAACACGGATATGTCCTTATTTATATTATGTATCTGACTAACGGTATTTTCAACAACTTCCGGATTTGCCTTGGATACAGGTATTCCAGTTCCTATCAATTCAGGAGGTTCAATTGCTATATAATCAGGACTGAATAATGCTGCAGCCATACTGGTTTTAACGTTATTTGTACATAATACACTGCTTAATTCCAGTTCTTTAGTCTTTTCAACCACCATGTCAATATCTGCGATTGTTAGTCTTTGTTCTGAATGGTTAATTAATGAACCTACAACCCCAGATTCCTTGATGGCTTCAGGTAATGTTGAACCTGTATGTCCACCAGGGGTTATAGCATCCATATGTTGACTGAATACCGGTATGTCTACAGCTTCTATAACATTGTATAAATCCACTGCCTGTGGTGCTACGGCCATGTTCACACCACTTTCATTACTTGCTTCTTCAACATATTTTGACAGTTGTATCGCATTTAATCCTGTTGATTCCAGATATGTTTTATAATTCAATATTATTATTGGTGTTTTACTTTTTGTCATGAAAAATACCTACTAATATAAGTTAATAATTTTTATATGAAAATCATATTTTACTATTATTATATATTATATATATTTAAATTATAGTATTTTATCCTAAAATGAATCTTCAACCTTCACATGTTGAGGATGAAAAGGGAATGAATTATTATAAAACAATGCCTTAATATGTTATGATGAAAAAAACATCAAGTAAGTAGTGTTGATTTGGACAGGATTATTGAAAATTTAAAGTCATATCCTTAAGAAAGATTACCTCCATTTCTTACAAAAATATTTTCAAATAAATTTTTAACAAATAAAGAACAAAAGATTATTCATATGTTAATTTCAGAAACAAAAAAGAAAGATATGGAAAAGAAAGGATATCGCTTTGCAGGAAATCATTTGCATAGCGGTAACAAGATATGCCATTGGACTAGAAAAAGTATTGTGGATGATGGTGTTTGTTATAAGGAAGAATTCTATGGAATAAAAAGTCACAGATGTCTTCAGATGTCACCTGCAATACCTTACTGTCAACATAAATGTTTGTTCTGCTGGAGAGATACAGAGATTACAAAGACATCATGGGACAGTGATGACTATGATGATCCAAAGACAATTATTGAAGATTGCATAGCAAACCAAAAACAGCTGCTGTGTGGATTCTTCGGTAATGAAAATGCCAATCCCCAAAAACTGGAGGAATGCCTAAGGCCGAATAATGCCGCAATAAGCCTGGCGGGTGAACCACTGTTATACCCGGAGATTAATCAACTGTTAAGGGAATTTGAAAAACAGGACTTCACCACATTTCTCGTATCCAATGGTGAAAGACCGGACTTGCTAAAGAAACTTGAAGATGAGGAGCCAACACAACTATACCTTTCACTGGATGCACCGAATAAGGATGTTTACAAAAAGGTATGTCTTCCACAGGTAGAAAATGGTTGGGAAAAACTAAATGAAAGCCTTGAACTATTAAGCACCCTCGACACGAGAAAAGTCCTTAGAATAACATCAGTAAATGAATTAAACATGTTGAATACTGATGAATATGCAAAGATTATTGATAAAACGGACATCGACTATGTGGAGATAAAAGCTTATATGTTTGTGGGAGATTCCAGAAACAGATTAAAATGGGAGAATATGCCTACGACCCAACAGTTACATGAATTCGCATATGACGTGGCAGATAAATCAGGTCTTGACGTTATAAATGAAGTTGAAAAAAGTAGGGTGTTATTACTTGGAGACAAATTACCCAAAAAGTATAATAATTAGAATGGGACTTATTATAGTAGAGGTGATAAAATGAGTGGAAAAATTATTGGTATAGTAATACTGGTAATTGTTGCATTCGGATTATTTGTACCATTAGGTTCATCAGGCAGCAATGGAGACAGTTCCATCGCAGTAACATATGGTGAAACAACTTATAATAATCATGAATACAAACAGATGGTAGATGAATATTTTGAAAAAAATGGAAACGTTAATTTAAATGATACCGATGAAAAGGTTATCACGTCAAACGATGTTAACAGGATATCATCAGGTATAAGTCAAAGAACATATAATTCAAATCAGATATTCTCATGTGCAATGGTTGACTTGAATGGTAATAATAATATAAAAATAGACGTTGATCCTAAGATTACTACTGTAACGCCTAGCATGTACAAATCTGCTCTTGACTCTGCAGGAATTAAAAAGGGTCATGTGGTTGTTACCAGTCCTGTTACCGCTACCGGAGAGTCTGCACTTGCAGGTATCATGAAGGCATATGAAACAGCAACAGGTCAACTTATCCCTGAAGAAGTAAAGAATGCTGCAAACAATGAGATTTACACACAAAGTGAAGTGGTAAATAATACCAATCTAAGTGCTGATGATGTTGCACAATTAGTTGATGAAGCAAAAGAGGAAGTTGCAAAGGAAAACACCACTGATAAACAGACAATTATCAATATTGTAAATAATATTGCAAGCAACAATAACATTCAGATAGCCGGTGATGATATCAACAATTTAGCTGACAGTATCCAACAAACACAGTCAGTTCAAGATCAAGCAAGCCAATATCAAAGTCAAGTGTCCAATTACGTTAACAGTGAAAATGCACATAATCTATTTGATATGATTTGGAGAAGAATTCAATCATTTTTAGATACGAATTTACCTCAAAAGTAATATCTTCTTTTCCATAACTTTTTTTTAAAAACTTTTTTT
>MVJJ01000183.1 GCA_003266145.1 Methanosphaera sp. SHI613 | reverse complement strand
ATCTTTGATTTATATTGGCTATTTTTTCTTATATGAAAGATTGCCTGAGCCGTATGTATTGAAAGATACACGTACGGTTCTTAGGAGAGAAAGCGAGAGCAATCTCTGCTGACTTATCCGACTGAAAGTGACACGTACGGTTCTGAGGAGAGGAGGAGAGAGCAACCTCTCTAACTTATCCGACACAATTATAAACTGAGATACTAGACATCCTAAAACTGATTAAAAATAGAATAGAATCTAAAAGGAAAGTCTAACGGATGATAAAAGTGAAATGTAACTTTTGTGATATCTAAATTTAAATAATGACCCATACTATCTGGAATCCTGTTATTTGATAATTCCGTAACACATAATTATATATCATTTTTTTAGAATATCACATGGTTTTTGGGGTTGAAACGTTTGAACCACCTAAGATCTAAACCTATAAGTATGTAAATATTGTCCGTTAATCCACATTTTTGAGAATAATCAAACTCATCATCACAACAGTCATAACGGTTCTTTCTAATTTTCTCCATGTCTATGGAAATACCATCGCTATCACCATCTATGAATATCTGATATGCAGACTTCCTTTTTTCGGTCATATTATCACCAAATTTCTTAAGGATAATACTATTATCATCGTACTTAATAGAATAATACTTACAGTAATATTATTTAAACCATCATTGATATCTTTTTTTTTTAGAATTTAATTTTTCTTATTTTCATGAATGTTTTCATTGTATGAAATAGTTTCTTCCTTAAAAGGATTTTCTTCAATATCACAATTAATTAATTTATTTAAATTATCGTTATTTGAATAAATTACTTCTGAAGTTTTTAACGATTTTCTGAATTTCAGTATACTGTTAATGTTGAAAAAAAACATTGAAAAATGCACACACGAAAATTAAATATGGAATCATTAATTATTTTCTTTTAAAAACAAGTCTTTAATAGTTATTCCAATATAAAATAGAATAAAATAACAAATTAGATTCAAATTTAATCTAAGAATTAATATGAATGAATTAAATATTAAAAAAAAAGTGGAAGAAAAGTTACAAAGACTTAAGCTTCCGTAATTGTTAATGTTTTTGTATCTTCCAGCCTATAGTTTGATGAAATAAATACTGCCGTAATGTTATAGGCACCTGCCTTGTATTGTTCCGGCAATGTGTATTCCATGTTTACTTGGTTGTTTGATACTTTGGCATAGATTACTTTGCCGTTAGCATCTTTAACTGTTTTTCCATTTATTTTAAATACCACTTTACCAGTATTTACGGTAACATTGGTGTTGATTGTAGCAGACAGCGTGACTGTAGCACCAACCGTTGCTGTTACGTCTTCTGTTGTTATAGTTGGTTCAGTTGCCGTTATAATTATTGCTGTTTTTTCACTTGACATTTTTGCCACATCACTTGAACCAGAGTATACTGCTTGTATTGTAGTTTTTTCAGTCCAAGTATCTGGTATTTGATAGTTTTCAATTATTGCAACCCCGTTTGTTACTTTAGCATAGATTACTTTACCTTTAGCATCTTTAAGAGTTTTACCATCCACTTTGAATGATATTTTACCTTTGGAGATGTTGGTTGCCACTTCATGTGAACTTTCGGTTCCATAGTTTATGCTTGCCTGTATTGTAGCGTTTTGACCAGGTGTAAATTCGGTTGTATCAACTACAACGGAGTATTCTTTAACCACTTTAGGTAAGTTGTTTTCAATTATGTTATCAGTTCCGACATAATCAGATACAGATTCATCACCTTTAAGATCTGGAGTTACCAAATAATTATCATGTATACTGTTTGCTGTTCCATTGTTTATCTCTACTGCATAGGTATAGTTTCCTACATTTACTGTATTATTGTAACTTACTGTATTGTTGGAGTGGTCTATGAATATTCCCCGTCCAGTTGTCATGTTTATGTTATTATTTGTAATATTTACTCCTACACTCGTGAATCTAGTATATACTCCAACTGTTCTTGATGTTAAGTAGTCTACTGTACTTTCTGTTGCATTATTTGTTCCATTTGCTATTATTGTATTGCCTGATATTGTTACATTTTCTCCTATGGCACCTATACCCATTGGTACACGGCTTGTTAAATATATGTTATTGTCGGATATATTGAGGTTGTTTCCACCATATATTTCCACACCATATGCTTGTCCTGCATCTGCTATAATTGTGTTGTTGATGTAAGATACATTTTCCACTGAATATTCATTCGGTACGTATTTAAATCCCTTATAGGAGTAATCAAGTATCAATGCACCGTATGCTACATGTGGGTTTTGGTTTGCATTTTCACCATAACCTGCCGTGACATTAATATAATTGTTTTCTAAAATGTTATTTGCTATATTACTACTTTCAACATCTATTCCACAAGCATAATAACCTGTAGATTTTGAGTTAATGGTATTATTGCTTATAATATTATTACCACCTCTTGCAACTATACCGTAAACACACTGACTTCCATTAACATTAATAGTATTATCAATAAATGTCGTGTTGCTTCCCAAATATACTCCATATACTGAGTGATATTCATTATCTTCATAATAAGTATCTATTTCATTAAAATTGAATGTAGAATTTGAAACAGTTAGATTAGCATTTTGAGTTTGAGAAGGAATATATCTAAGAGGTATAGTATAGGGTACATTCCATTGACCATCCCAGTTAACAGGAGTTGAATCCGTATTCATATTCACAGTAACATTATTTAGGTTAACAGGACGTTCAAAATAACCAATAACATTTATTGGATTTTCATCAGGAAAATCGTTAGTTTCTAAATTTAATCGTTTATTATGATTTATAGTAACATTTTCTATTAAAAAAGTGTTACTACGAACAGATCCTACTGTAAGCATATTCCAAGAACTAACAGGAGCATGATCATTGTTATAGTTTAATGTTAAATTACCCATAATGAATGTTCGTGCTTGCATCTCAATATAAATATCAACATTAGTTAGTGTTAGATTATTCATACCATATATCTTAAGCGTTGATGAACGAATATTTTTGATAGGATTATTCAACCTTAAACTAGAGACGTTATTAGGAAAATATTCCAGATAGAAAATATAAGTTGCATTTTTTACTGAAATAAGACCATCATCTATTCGTCCTCCCGGCATATATTGATTAAATGATTCTTCATTAGTAATATTAAAAATGAAGACATTTTCATTATCATCAGCTTTTAACACTTTTGCATTACTGGTAAGTTCATCAGAATTATCATCACAGAATGGGCAATTACTACAGAAGATAAGTGGACAATTGCCATTTCCAGTGATAGTATCAATAATATTACAATCACATCTCTTATTATTAGTTGCCTGAGAAGCTACATTTAATTCTGTTATTGTATTATTGCATAAAAGATTGTTTTGTCCAGTTAAACTAACTTTTGTTGCTGTATTTTTTATGAAAGTACAATTATGTCCAAGTGTTACACCATTCAAAGTATTTGAAGTTATTGTACTATTGTTTGTTGGCTTAAATGATGCATTATTGTAGATTGTGTTGTTGATATAATAATTACCTTTATAACGGTCACTGTTATTTCCAATTTGTGGAGTGGCCGGATCAGTATAGAACCATTGCGTAGTTATACCCTGTCCATAAATATCTACAATATTATTTTCTATATGATTATCATGACCTGTTAAGGTAATACCCCATGTTATATCAGATTCTCCCTCCGGTCTGGATACTCTATTGTTGGTAATATAATTGTACGAATTGAGTTCCAAATCCGTATTAGCCATTCCAACAATATTATATGTGGTTAAATATAATAAATTACCTACATTTCCACTACCGGTTATATTGTTATTATTAATTGTACAATTATAGGCAGCTGCAAGTACTAATGTACTACTTCCAGAGTTATTAGTAGTTGAAAATCTGGAATTTTCTACTGTGATAAAACTGGAATTATCCCTAATTGAGAATGTTCCTATTCCTTGTCCAATTCTTTGATTGAATACTGTTTGATTAATATTATCAAAAACTATATTAGTAGTGTTTCTAACTATCACCTGTGTGTTATAAAATGCAAGATCAGATATGGTAGATCCTGATGCACCATTATCAAATATAAATGAAGAACCTGTTTCATTGCCTTCATAAGCACCAGATGTCGTATTTAATGTAATTGTTTTATTATTACCTAAAATGGTTACTTGTTTATTTACAACATATGTAGTATTGTTATAACGGGATATGTTAGTTGTAAATGAAATAGTGTCTTCATCAGTTACATTATCAGTAAAACCATTACTTGTAAAATAATAATCAAAATTACTATCATTTACTTCAATTAACGACCTTGTTTCCTTTTTTATGTTTTTATTAGTTTTTTGAGTATTATCACTTGTTTGCACTTCATCAAATGAGTTTGTCTCAACTTCTTGTGTCGAGATACTGGATGTTTCAACAACATCCGCAGTTGCATCATCAGTTGTATCCGTTGCTGATACTACTGAGATACCTGCAAGTAGTACAAGTGTTAATAAGAAAAAACCTTTAATATATTTCGAATACATTTTGGATTTCTCACTTCATTATAATTTCATGAATTAGATTCTCATATTAATTGCAAAGATTATTAATATTTTACAATAATTATAAATAATCTCTATATTTAATCCAATTCAAATAATATGTTTATAAACACTTATATAAATAATTAATCAAGTATATTAATTAATATTCAAGTAAAATTTAAATAATTTATTTTGAAATACGAATTACTATCCAATTATAAAATAAAAAAAATATAAATAGAATTTTATTTAAAAAAAATAGATAGAACACATTTTTTCAATAAAAAAAAGAATAATATAATTAAAAACATGTCTATCTCTATTTAAGAAAAATAATAAATTAAAAAATAATTTAATAAAAGAAGTTTAGGGTTCTAGAAAATGAACTTATTTTTGAGGTCATATATCCTTTATTTTTTTATTTAAATAGTTTAACTGTGAGTATTAGAAATAGTACAATTTTTTTGAAGTTTAATTTAAATATTATGGGTTATTCATCGTAATATTTATATATAACCCACAACATATATAGTATTGGCAATGCTAATGATACATGGATTAAATTACAATGAACAAGACCCTAATTATATGTTGTTGAACAAAATATTTAAAATTATCACGTTCTAGATCAACTGATAATATTCTAGCCAGAAATGGATTTAAAAGAATTAAAAGATTTAAAACAGCAGTTAAAACTATTTTTTTATCATCATTCTTTGAAAAATGATGTATCATTCACTGTTAAT
>MVJJ01000162.1 GCA_003266145.1 Methanosphaera sp. SHI613 | reverse complement strand
CAACCAGATTTTGAACAACACCATTTGACCATACTTATCGAGAAAAATAATATTAAATTAATCTATTACCTTAAAACAAAAAGAACATAAGTAATCTCTAGGAATACTAATAAGAGCTGATAAAAGGTTATTGAATATAAGGGATATTTAAAAAAGAGTAAAGATGGATTATACATAATCCATTATAATATTTAATATTTCCTTATTGTTTTCAAGTATTTCTTTTATCTGATTTTTTGAAATATTGTCCAAATGAATTCCGGCTTTTATCACAATGTTTTTATCTGTAGTGGAAGATAAGTACTTGACCAGTGGAAGCACTATCTCATCCTCACAATGACTGGCCATCTTGACAATATTATAGGAGTTGGAGGACACAATACCTACACAACCGATATGTTCTTTGCCACCTGTTATGGTTATGTCCAAGTCATCTCCTATATGTGTGATGGTTAAATGCAGTTTTGTCTCATTTGAGCCAATATCCAAATCAATCATCAGAATTACCCCTGATTTCAAGAGTAGCATCCATATCTACAGTGCCATTCTCATTGATTTTTACTCCATAATCATTTAAAGCTGTTTCACGTGAGATTATTCCATCAACATAATCATCAAGTACCAATTTAATGTCACGTTTGTATGGATTTCCATAACCTCCACCACCGGCGGAGTGTATGCATATAATGTCACCGTCAGATATGCTTCTTGGAGCTTCCTTTGATTGTGGTTGTATCCACTCGCCATCCTGACGTACCAGAGGTACCTGAAGTGAACCGTTACTACCACCGTTTAATCCATATGGTGCGATTTTTACCCCATCTCCATACATTACTATGTCACATGTATCATCATAGTTTTGGAAGGCATATTTTATACCAGCACCTCCACGATATTCACCTGCACCGGCCGTGTCACATTCCATTTCATGAACCAATGTTATATGTGGATATTGTACTTCGTTTGATTCAATGTTAGGTGTTTTTACTCCACCGTAATTTGACATCGGTGACATGTATGGCTTACCGTCAATACCTTTCATAGCTCCACCGGATGCCAGTGAACAGAAGGTGAATCCAATGTAATATCTTCCATTACGTGGATCAGTTCCATAGAATGATGGTCCAAGGTATGTTCCGTAACCGGCAGGTAATCTGTCCGGTATTGCCTTGTTAAATGCCATGAATATCGTTCCGATGATTTCACTGGCAGGAATGAGTGTTGACAATGTCATTGGTGCACCTTCATGTGGATTTACAAGTGACCCTTTAGGAAGTACTACGTCAATACAGTTGAATGCTCCCCCATTACGGGCAATGTCTGATCCTAAAAACCATAGGGATGCAATACCTGATGCGGCTGTGGCCGTAACTACTGATGTATTTACAAAACCTTTAACCTGCTTGTTAGTTCCGGTAAAATCGATAGTCAATTTATCATCATTTACTTTGACTGTTACCTGTATCTTTATGGGTTGCTCCTGGAATCCGTCATCATCGATATAGTTTACGGCCGTGTATTCACCATCAGGTACTTCACGGATTCTTTTTCTGGTTAGCTGTTGTGCCAAGAATAGATTTTCTTCCACCGCTTTTTTAACAATGTCCCTGCCATACTCGGCTATCATAGCATTTAATCTTATTTTAGCTATTTTATTGGAACCCATCTGTGCAAGCAAGTCGCTTCTTATCATTGAAGGATTACGTGTGTTGAGGATAATTAAGCTCATGATGTCTTCAATAATTTCATTGTTTTGAATTATCCTTGTAGGATGTATCCTTATTCCTTCCTGAAATATCTCCGTAGCCTTTGGATTGTAACTACCGGCTGTTGAACCACCTATATCCCCATGATGGGCTCTGCTTACACAGAAAAACATTAGTTCATCATCATAGAATATGGGAGTGATTATTCCGATATCAGGGAGGTGATTTCCACCACAGTATGGATCGTTTAAAATAAATCCGTCACCATCATGTATGTCGTCACCATATTTTTCTATTACTTTTTTTACACTGAATGAACCTGCCGTAGCAAGTATTGGTATTCCCTCCAACTGGGATACTAAATCACCTTTACTATCACAGATGCAGCATGCAAAGTCACATGCTTCGGCAAATATCGGTGAATGAGCGGAGTGTTCTAGGGAGATTCCCATTTCCTCTGTTATATTATCCAATCTGTTAGCTATTACAGTACGATTAATTATGTCATCTGTTGTCATTACAAACACCCTCTTAATTTATTTTTCTAATGCTTAATAATCCGTCATCTATAATATTTGAAGTGAAACCTTCCGGTACCAATACACTTGTATAATCAAATTCAATTACTGCCGGTCCAACAATGCTGTCATTTAAGTCACATTCATGATATACCGTTACACTAGCATCATCAGCAGTACCAGTAAGCTTATTTGATAAGTTTATTTCATAAGTGTCCTTTTGATCATCATCAAATTCAAATAATCTGGTATTTACATTTTCTTCAAAACTTGCCAGTCTTATGTTCATTATTTCCCAGTCATTATCCATTTCACAATATTGATAGATATCATTGTGCGTATCATGGAATAGTTTATTTAATTCTTCGATTGAATCATCATCAAATTGAAGTTTATCCAAGGCTATGCTTATTTCATGATGCTGGCCAATATATCTCATCTCCAATATCAATTCATGTTTTCTGTTATCCGATGATACGTTTAGTTTATCCAACTCATTATTGGCTTGTCCCAACATTTTATTTATTTGATTGTTTAATCGAGTGGAATCCCATGCATTTTTTTCCATGAAAAAACTTTGGGTAATGTCATAACGACGTTTAGCTCCCATCATTCCCCAACTACAGAATACCGGTGCTTGAATCGGCACTATAACTTCATCCATACTAAGGGTATCCATTATGTTACATGCAAATAATCCAAATGCTCCACCACTTGTTACAAGTGAATATTGTCTTGGATCATTACCCCGTTTTGTTGTTATTAACCTTAAGGCATCTGCCATCAGCTGAGTTGCAACCGTATAAATGAGTACTGCAGCATCATCCACTGTGATATCCAATGGTTTTGCCACGTTTTCTTCAATTGATTCAATTGCCTTTTCTTTGGACAGTTTTAATCTTCCACCGAGGAAATTATCCTCATTTATCAAGTTAAGTGCCAGTAATGCATCGGTTATTGTTGCCTGAGTTCCTCCCAAATTGTAACAGGCAGGCCCAGGTACTGATGAAGCAGATTCAGGACCTACATGAACCCTTTTTGATGCATCGACACTTACTATACTTCCTCCACCAGCACCTATTGATTGAATATCCATCATAGGAAGAGTAATTGGATATGAATCTATTCTGGACTCCGGCACGAGCTGTGTCTTATTGTTATCAATTATGTGTAGGTCAAAGCTTGTTCCACCCATATCCGCCAGGATTAAATGTTTTTTGGACAGTATCCTGCTTAATGTTTCATTACCTACTCCACCACCAGCAGGTCCTGACAGTAAACTTTTAGCAGCTATCTTTTTCATCGTAGCTACATCGGACAATCCACCACTGTTCATCATTATATGAATCGGCTTTGTCCATCCATAATCTTTTAATTCATCTTTAAGCTTGTCGAAGTAGGTGGAGATTATTGGCGTGATTGATGCATTTATTACAGTGGTTGATGTTCTTTCATATTCTCTTATCTGTGGTGAAACATCACTTGATAATGATACAAATACGTCGGGTAGCTCTTCATTGATGATTTGCCTTACCCTTTGTTCATGTGATGGATTTAGGAATGAAAATAAAAAGCATACAGCTATGGATTTGATGTCATTGTCTTTACATATCTTACATGCCCTTCTTACACTATCCTCATCCAATTGTGTTATTACATCGCCCTTATAATCCACACGTTCTGTAATCGGAAGCCTTAATCTTCTTGGCACTAACACTTGGGGAGTGACTGCCCTAATGTCCCATTGATTATCCAATCTTGAACGACGTAACTCCAGTGCATCACGGAATCCTTCCGTTGTAAACAATGCCGTTTTAACACCTTTTTTCTCAAGTAGTGCGTTTAATGCTAAAGTCGTTCCATGGCTTATCTTGTTGGTGTTTTCAAGTAATGTTCTTAAATCACAATCCCACCTTTGGGCTAATTGTTTTAGTCCTTCTATAATACCTTGTGTAGGATTTTCATGATTTGTTGGATTTTTTATGAAAATCTTCTTTTCATCATTGTCATCTAAACTTCCGATGGATGTGTAATCTGTGAATGTTCCACCGGTATCTATTGCAATATCTATCATGATAATTACCTCTATTGATTATAATCTATTTTGTATATTTATGTAATCGTTTGACTGCCTTTTCTACATCTTCATTCAGTTCAATCTTAGGTGAAAAACCTTCGAGTGGCTTTGTAGCATCTATTCCCATCTTAGCGGTTCTGCTTAATTCATCTGTTGACGGGTCAAGTGTTTCACCCATACCCATGCTCTGTGGAACTATGAAAATATCCCTGTCTGCTTGAAGTCTTGTGGCCATAGCCCATAATACTTCCTGTTCATTGAATACATCCACATCCTCATCCACCACCACGGCCATTTTAAGGTTATGATCTACGGCAAATGCGGCGAATATTGCCTGAGCAGCCTGTCCTTCAGCTATTTTTTTCATTGATATGAAACAATGGAATATTCCACAACCGGATAATGGTGAATGTACTGCCTTTACATTAGGCAGGGTATTTCTTAATGCATTTAATAAATCTCCTTCACGCTGAATAGCAACTACTGTTATGTGTTCACTGCT
>MVJJ01000069.1 GCA_003266145.1 Methanosphaera sp. SHI613 | reverse complement strand
TATCTGTTGATTAAATTTAATAAAAATAGATAAAAATAAACTGTGATTCTATATAATTTGGTTATATAGAAATTATATGATGAAATCACAATTTTTAATAATAATAATTCTTGTGGGTACAATTAATTATATACTCATTATATAATATATATGCTACCCAATATTTTGTAAAGAATGCATTAAAAGTGATAAATATTTTTTTAATTTTGATATTATTTTTTAATGATGATTCTTACAATGTCATGATCTTCAAGAACATGGTCCAAACCAACCTTTTGACCAGGGAACTTGACTGATTTACCCCATACCTTCGCATATTTGAAGTTCTTCACGAAATCCCTATGTAATTTACGTGCAACGTCCTCAATGGTGGAGCCTCTACGAATGATTAAAGGTTCATCCATATCTGCCTTTTTACCCTGCGGCTTAAGATATAATCTTATCAGGTCAAGATCGACAAATATCCTTTCCTTCATCTCTTCCATTCTAATACCATCATCTGCAGATACAAATAATGCATTAGGCAACTTTTCCTGAAGTTTTTCAAGATGTTCCTTGCTTGCAAGGTCTATCTTGTTAACGACAATAGTCATAGGTATATATGCACGGTTTGGCTCAAGTGCATCGATAAACCTGTCAATTGTAACATCTTCCCTTATTACAACATCTGCACTGTGAATACCATATTCGCTTAATATGGAATGAATTGTTTTTTCATCTATATGAGTTAACGGTACGGTTGATACTATCGTCAATCCACCCATTTTCTTCTTGGATACCTTGACCAGTGGCTTTTTCTCGTTAGGTCTTACACCGATGTTTCTGACTTCCTCCAGAATAACGTCCATATGCTCCGGTTGGAACACGTCCAATACCATAATTATCAAATCCGCATTTCTGGTAGCGGATAATATTTCACGACCTTTACCCTTACCTTTACTTGCACCTTTAATGATTCCAGGAATATCCAATATCTGTATCTTCGCATCCTCATAACTCATTATTCCAGGTACTATGTCAAGGGTTGTAAATTCATATGCTCCCACCTTGGAGTTTGCATTTGTCAGGTAGTTAAGTATGGTTGACTTACCTACTGATGGAAATCCCAGCAGTACTGCCGTTGAATCTCCACTTTTTCTAACAAGGAAACCTTCACCTTTAGATCCTTGGCTGTTACGTTTTTCAATTTTTTCCTTTAATTGTGCTATCTGAGCCTTTAATTTACCTATGTGGTGTGATGTTGCCTTATTCTTTTGAGTTTTCTTAATCTCTGCCTCAATCTCTTTTATTCTATCTTCCGCTGCTGACATGTTATCACACTAAATAAGTTTTATTTATAAATTGTTAAATGAGAATTAGTTTAAAATATAACTTTTAAATATCTACTTTATGTTATCTTTATGTTCTTTATACTTAATATTCTTAACGGGTATGATGTCATTTTTTTACATAGGGGTGTTGGAAAAAAATATATTTTTCCACTTTTGAGTAAGTACTTTTATAGGATTATCCTTCATAGTATTTTATCAGCAATCAATCAGATAATCATATGGTGTTGTTATTCATGGATTCGATTGAATATTTATCACATGATGCAAATTATTTTATTCTTCAAGGTATATGTAATGTGCCATTATCCTTATTTTGTCATGCTTACATGTATATGTTTGATTTATATTCCTTTCAAAGACAACATCTTATTCATAATATTGAAACTACATTTCAAATAATCTAATTTTAACAGAAGACTATCTAAATTATTGACCTTTCCGTTAGTATATGGAGCACTATATTTGCAGGAAAAAATTGCATAAAATAAAAAATCAGTATGTGATGGATAATAGTTATATTGATAAATAGAAAATAAAATGAAACAACAAAAAAAGTTAAAAAATAGGATTGCAGGTTTAAAATTATTTTGCTACAATCTCTTTCCAAGGTCTGACATATACTGTGGATATTAAACCGTTTTCGGAACTGTTTTGAATTATCTTACAGAAAGTGTAGATAAGGTTCATGAATCCTAACTTTTCACCGTTTACCTCAATGAAAGCAGGACTGTTCTTGGAGTCATCCATAGTTGTGATAATTTCATTGGCTATCTGGATATATTCATCTTTAGTCAATTGAATATCTTCCTTAATGTTTTCACTGGATACTTTCGGTGGGTTGAATTTAGTGACCATTACATCTGATGGGTCCTCGTCGTTTATTTTTTTGACACAATTTGCAAGTGCATATAAAAGGTTTGCAACACTTACCTGCTCTTTTTTAATTGCAATTTTACCTGGCAGCTTTTTGTTTACGTCAATCCATTTTGTAAGTCTGTAACAAGCGTTCTGTAAGTCAAATATCGGTACTTCTATAGGTTTGTCATGATTCAAGTATAATTTGGCAGTTGCATCGGCAGGATCGGAGTGTTCTGTTCCACCATAAATCATGTAAAGATCATATTCATCATCGTATAAATCTGAAAAGTCATGTTCCTCTTCAAATATTCCATTAACGACATACCCCTGTATACGGGAAATATGATTGATTTTAACGATTGCCCTACCATTTAGGGGTACTCCATCAGCATTCTTTACTTCTGCTCTGACTTTACCCATTTCCCATGTGTTTACCTTAACGTCATCTAATTTAATTATGGATTCCATTTTCTTTCACCTGATTAATCTTTGAACTATAATGAAATAATGTAATTCGATTGTAATTTCGATAAAAATTATATTTTATTATTATTTATAGTATTTGTAATTCGATATTTAAAAAACTTAGTATTTGTTTATATTATTTTGTCTTCGCGTAAAAATTAAAAAATAAGTGGATTTAAATCATATGCATATAATTCAATATGCTTAATATGATTATGAGTAGTATAGGAATTGCCAAATACAGTATACTGTTAAAGGATAATTTTTCCTTCTTGTAATAAATTGTACTGCTGGCACTATATCCTCTGCTTGCCATACTGTTGTATACGCTTTCACCCTGTTCATATGAACGGATAAACATCATCAGAAACAGGTATCCGTACTGTTTGACCTTCCACTTGTATGGCGTCTTGTTTGTCAGTCCAAAACATCTGCTGCTTTGGGCCTGTCTTATGCTTTCAAATTCATCATAGAATAGGAAGATGAATCTGACGAATAATGAGAAGATCATCGCAAATTCGTTCGGCATATGTAATCTTCTAAATGCCTCTGCAATACTCTGCATAGGTGTAATGAATGAGAACAACACTATGGATGTTACACTGATAACCAGTCGTGAAAGCAATAGCTGGGCAAATTGAAGTCCCTGTAATGTGACGTTGATACCGAAGGGTAATGAATATAATACGTCTCCTGGTTGAATAAACGGCTGGAATAATGCTATAAATAAACCGAACGGCAATATGATAAGTACCTTGATAAACGCCTGTTTGAGTGGTATTCTTGATATTATAAGAAGGATTATCAGATATATCTCAAGAATCAATAGAATCGTATAGTTTGTTGTAGTAACTGCAAAGAGTATTGTCAATATCAGGACTATTAATTTTATTCTGCTGTCGACGTTATGTAAAACACTGTCCTTACTTGATAATAATTCCTGTTCCATCAATGCACTGGCACTTACCATTATATTACTCCTTTTTTTTTCTTAGTAAATAATTATGTGTTTTTAATTATATATTATGTTCTGAATATCCGATAGATAATTATTCAATTAAATTTTATGTTACTGTTAGATATATTGTCTAAAACTAATTTGAAAAGGGGTGGGGGTTAAGGGAATATGAATATGAGATTATTCATATTTACTTTCTTGTTATAACGTAGAATACTCCGTAAGCTAAAGCTACAGTCATGATAGCTCCCAGTATCAGACATGCTACTCCAACTAGTGGATTGTCTTCCATACCTTCTAATGTATAATCAGGCATGACTGGGGAGATAACTCCGTCTGCTTCCAATGCTTGTGTAGCTGCTTTGTGAGTTTCACCGATATGTTCTGCTGATGCTTCTAATCCATCAGGATCACCTGAAGCTAAAAATGGTGATAAGAAACATACAACTAATGCAATAACGAATATTCCTATAAATACTTGTTTGTCTTCCATTTAAATCACCTATTCCAAGCTAATAAATCAGGTCTTACAGATTCTAATCCTTTGATTATAACTACTGTTATGATAGCTTCGATAAATCCTATCATTGCATGGTATCCACCCATGTAGAATAATCCTAAGTCAAGAGGGAATGTACCACTTAAAGCCATTTCTACAGCAGCTACTAAAGATGCTATGAAACAACCGGCCCAAGCAGCTATGAATATACTTGGGTATTTTCCGATTTTATCTTTTAACATGTCGAATCCGTAGTATCCTACAAATCCACCAACTATTGCCATATTTAATATGTTTGCTCCTAAGGTAGTAATACCTCCATCACCGAAGAAGAGTGCTTGAAGTATAAGTACTACGCTTAATACTATTATTGCAGCATATGGACTGCAGAATATGATTGCAACTAATGCAGCACCTAATAAGTGACCACTTGAACCAAATGGTACAGGTAGGTTGAATGATTGAATTGCAAATATTCCAGCAGCAAGCACTGCAAGTAATGGTATGTATTTTTCATCTAAATTCTCTCTGCTCCATTTAAATGAGAAATATAATGCAACTATTGCAATTATATAACAGATTATGCTAATTGGAAGTGAGAGATACGCATCACCAATGTGCATTTCTTTTTTACTCCTAAAATTTTTTTTTTTAAAATAATTATGAAAATAGTAATATGAAATTATTTTTTTGTATTACTTATTATCATATATAATTATTTTTTTTATAGTATATATATTATTTGGTAAATAACATAATATCTGTTGGATTTAAGGGGTATGGCACATAAATAATTATTACTTTTTAAAAATAATCTTTATATGCTCTTATTACAGTATTACTCCTTTATAAAATATATGACAAAAAGTAATACATTTTCGCATTATCTTATGAAATATTAATGTTAGGTTAAAACTAATACAAAATAAATTATCCATGTGATTTAATAAAAACAATAAATAATAAAAGATATTTCTATAATAAATTGAATAGTAACATTGAATAAAATCAGGAGGGAATATGGCGTAAATTATCAATTGAATTCTAAAAAAAGTAAGATTGTAAAATAATGTTGTAATTATTTTACGTTAAGCTCATCATCAGAAAACTCTTCAGATTGACGTGATACAAGACCATCCATTTCCTTTTCCTTTTCTGCATAGAAGTCAGGGTCATGGATAGGACAGCATTTGAGTTTCTTGTATGGTGAATAAAGCTCTGTAATTTCACTTTTGTTGATGTCCCTAATTTCTTTTAATCTTCTAAGGATTGTAAGTATGGTACCATCTTCCATAAGTTTACCTAAAAATCCAGGTCTTGCATTTTCCTTCTGCATAATAAGATATATGATCTTTTGGATTGTAATAAGATCAAGTCTCTTGATTAACTCGTGGTTGTTGATGTAATTCCAACCTTTTTCCTCCCAATCCTTAAGACTGTCATAGGTTCTGTATATGTTTTCCTGATACAGGTCATCCTTGAAGAAGTCTGCCTCATCATCATAGTAACGTTGACCGTTTTCAATTCTCATAAATTCGTTGCTTGTATCCTCGAAGTATGGTATGTATTCAAGGATTGCATCCACGTTCTCGATATTAGGGAATTTGAATATGTTACCGAATGATTTGTTAAGTCCCATCTGTAATGTCTTGTAGTCAAGTACCTTGATGTGTGACTTTTCATCGTTGAACAGGCGATGATCCCATACGACAAGAATGTTACGTATATCCTCGGTAGCCTTACATTTATACTTGATCTGGTTATCTGTTATTCTTTCGATTTCAAGTAACAGGTAGCTTACACGGGTCAGGTTCTGGGCCTTAACGGAGTTTGTCATACGTAGACAGATGTATGGATATTTAAGTAGTGGCTTAAATTTGGCGCTTAACTCTTCAGGTAGGTCATGGAAGAATATCTGCATGACGGTGGTGTGTTCCATGGCATTTTCCTCTACCTGGTAGTAGTATTCTGCTAACTCGGAAACACCTGCTTTCTGGAATGTAATGGTACCCTTTGTAGTTTCAAGAACTTCCAGTGTGTTGAGAAGCACATATAACTCAAATAGCTTATCGTTACTGAGGGATGTTAATATTTTTGTGGTAATGGTATTGTACAATTCCATCTTTGATGGGAATACAAACAGTTCATCATATACCTCATATACCCTTGCAAGGTTGTATATTTCATCACTGCTTTTACATGCTTCTTCAAGAAGATACAAGTCCACGATATCCGGGGATTCACAATCTGTCATCAGGTCACTTTTAAGTATTTGGCTGATTTTCTTTTTATTTTCGAGTATGGATGAGTTGATGCATGCCAGCTTATCCTCATCGAAGTTTGTATTTTCCACTTTGTTTGCGTCACTGTTCTTTATGTTTTCAAACATGTACTTGATTACCTGAAGAATACTGGAGTATGGCTTTTGAGTGGTGTCCTTGTCTGATAGGTATTCCTCCAGTTTGTCAAAGTTATCGATTATGTATTCTGTTTCGGGAATGTTTAGGAAGTACGCTAACTTGAATCCGGTTAGTTCCTGTTGGGATATTTCAATGATTTTGCCCATTATCTCTGATTCGTCTTTGAATATCTTGGTAAATAGGTAATGGTGTAATCTTGTTTCAACATAATTAAATACGGTTTGTCTATCATAATTTGTCCATATTTCTTCTAATTCTTCAACCATTAATAACACCTTTTTTGATAATTTTTAAAGTATAATTTTTATTATTATATATAATTAAATTTATTTCTTATTTAATATTTAAAAATATGGCTTTTAAGTTATCATATATTAATTCTGTGGAATATCTTAATAATGATTATAAGTTATAACTTTTCATTTGATGGATTAAATGGAATTAGGGTGCTTATTAATTGATATAAAAAAATAGTTTAAATCGGATAATCCCTCAGGATTATCTCATCGTAAGAATTTGGCCAATACCAACAGTGATGTTTGCTTCAATGAATGCCGCGACAATAAGCAATATGAGAACAATCAGCATAAGAGCCGCACTGTCAAGAATCATCTTCAAAGACACTTCCAAGTTTTCAAGGAAGTACTTCTTCTTGTCATCGGCGTCAGGCTTGAGTCCGGCAAATACGTTCAGGATTCCATGAGTCAATCTGAAGCTAGCAGCACCAGACAATACTATGGCCGTTAACTCGAAAATACCATGAGGCAATGTGTATGCCAGAAAATAATTTAAAGGTAGTGTGGTACCGGTATATCCGATCATTGCAGCATTATATACCAAAAGGTACAGTGAAGGTATACTCAAGTATATTCCACTTGTGTAGATGTTCAGTGCGACTGTAAAATTGTTTATAAACAAGGATGTTGTTTCCAGAAGTATTTCACCATTTGTCACGCCATCACGCATATTCTGCAATGCCTGATTCATCAATGAATTAAAGAATGATGGATAAAAGTAGGATAACAGTAAAAATGCAACGAAAATCACAGATGATAATAAAACATAATATTTCATCCTGTTAAAATAATCAATACAATATTCCTTAATATTCACGTTCATCTTCATCACATCTATATTAATAATAATTCTTTAAGTATGTAATACTTATTATACTTTATCCTAAGGGTTAATCCATAAATCATAATAAACTTTTGGCAATTTCCTCTGCTTCATCTCTTTTATTGTTCAAGTCTTCAAACATCTTCTCCAATAACTCACATGCGCATGCCTTACATTCACCACATAAAATTTCACCATTAACGCATCTGTCCTTGATTTCTTCTAACTTACTGTCATCATCCACCAAGTGATACACGAGTAACTCATATATTGAACATTTATCAGGCTCTCCTCCAAGCTCTTTTTGGTCCTTGAGGCTGTCACGTCCACCTGTCTTTGCACTTTTTGTCTTTTTGACGGCATCCTTAATCGTGTCTGTTAAGTATATGGCAGTCTTCGGTTTGCTACTGCTCATCTTCTCACCGGTAAGGCCTGTCATGAAACGATGGAACGTCGCTGAAGGCTCCACAAATGAATACTCCTCATTGAATTTAGCGGCAATATCCCTAGTCAATCTGATATGTGGATCCTGATCAGGTCCTACAGGTACGATAACAGGTTTCGGACCGCCATGTTCCTCCAGTTGAGGATGAAGAATATCGGCCACCTGCAAAAGAGGAGTATAAATATGTGAAATATTTGTACTGTTGTCAAAACCGTAGATGCTACGCATCTGACTGAAGGTAATCTTCTTACCTATCAGATATGCAAGATTTTTAACGTCATCATTTTCAGATTGCAGGTACAAGTGGAAGTTATCCTTAGTAACATCCAACCCGAGGGCAATATAATTTACTATATACTCATCCAGGGCAAGTTGTCTTGACTCCTGCTTATTTATGTTACGTGCAGCATATGCCTCCATATCAGCGATGGATAAGTAAATGTCAGAACCCATTTTTTGATACCATTTAAGTTGGTCGACAACCATCTTATGGCCTATATGCATACGTCCGCTAGGCATCATACCAGTCATGGTAGCAAATTCCTTGTTGTTGTTCAATGCATCAGTAATCTTATCATAATCCCTATGACCGAAGATGATTCCTCTGGTCATTAGTTTGCTGGCATTTGGTATGTCATCGACAACATCCTTAAATGCCTTTATACCAAATTGTTCAGTGAGTTTTTCATAATCAATAATGGAAGAACCCCATGGGTCAATCATATTCAAATTAAACACTCCTTATAATAATTTAAAGTTAATATAGTCTATGTATATTTTCCGATATTATATTTTTTCTTTTTAAAATATATTTTTATAAATCAAGCTATTTAAAGTAGCTAATGATACTTCAACGTCTTATTCTCTCTTATTTCAATCACAGGTTATGGTCTTGTCCATTCAACATTATAATATGTGATGTCATATTCATCATCCACAACGGCAAGAAGCAATGTCTTACGCACACCATGAGCTACCCTCACATAACTGGAGAAGTCAGTGACCTTGATGCTCTGTTCCTCGGACAATATCTTAACCAGAAAGCTTGAATGTCCATCGCCGGGGCTATGGCCACGCTCATATATCCTAAAGTCGCTGCCATACTTGAATCCGGTCTTGATGATATAGCCACGAGTACGTAAATCACTATAGACAAGGTAATGTGAATAGATATGCCTGTCCTTTATAATTTCGGTTAATTTCTTTTCATCAACAATATTTTCACCATCAAATATCAATATCTTGCCCTTATTCAAAAGGTACAAAGCTTCAATAAGTGATAACTCCAATCCAATGTTTGTCAGGTTACCATAGTAACGCTTATTATACAAGTTATGTGCATGTTCATCGATAACGATAACACGGTCATCCTTTAATATAGAATTCATCATAGCAAAAACACCTAAATCATTTTAATACTCTTCAAATAATCAATACTCTTATAGACATTACCGACACTTTTAACCTCAATAACACAGAATCCATCATATTTCTTGGCCTTCAAAGCATCAAATACTCGTTTAAAATCAATTTCACCCTTACCTAAAGCATCATGCATATCATATGAGCCGTCATTATCGCTTAAGTGAACATGACTTATCCTGTCACAGACAAACATCTCATCCACATCAAATCCATTGGTATAAGCATGACCCACATCCAAGCATATTTGGCTATGCAGGGTCTCTTCAACAAAGTCAAATAACGCATCAAGGTTGGAATAAAGCAATCCATCAACCAGGGGCATATTCTCAAGACACATTGACACACCATACTCTTCTGCCATACTTTGACATTTAATCAGACTGGATGTATTGTATTCGAGTATCTTATCGGTAAACTTATATGCCATAGAAGATATGCTGCCCGGATGAACAACTACATTATCGGCACCGATATCATTTGCCATTCTGAATGAATCCTCAACCTCTCTGATGGATGCCTTTCTGATGAGGTTCATATGGCTTGCTATGTTGACGTCACTTATTGGTGAATGGATGCTGTAATTGAAGTCATAACTTGACAGGTCCTCACTTGTGATATCATAGTATGGATATTCCTTAACAATCTCCAGATTCTTAAAGTTAACTCCGTCGATAAATTCCAAAACATTATCAATCTTCGCAGGATATAATCCGTGTGTAGAAATACTGAACTTCATAATAATACTTCCCTATTTCATCATTAACTGTTTAATATTGGTCATCATTTCTAAGCCTTGCATAAACAGGTTCATCCTTCTTCATGGCCTTTATGATAATTTCACCCATCTCAATACTTCTTTTAAGTCTTATATTGGCCTTTTTACCAACGGTGGCGGTAAATAAGTATTCGCCCTCGACTATAATGTCATAGCTGGCACCGATATCCTCCTTTATGAAGTTCAATGAGATGTAGTTTCCGGATATGCTTACAGGAATGATTTTCTTATCTTCAATTTCCTTAACTTCCAAGTCCTGTACCTCAATGCTTATACCTGCACGTTCCTCAATCTTTTCAATGGTCTTACCATTCTTACCTATAATCGTACCGGCATATTCAGGGTCAATCTCTACCAGTGCACGGTTATTGGACAGTAAGGATATTTCAACGGCAACATTAGGCACGATCCGATATATCTCATTTCTGATAACTCTTGTCACAATCTTATCGACGGATGATTTGTCCTCCTTGGAATCCTTAGGCTTATTAACGTTCATAACAATGGTCTGCTCACCATATGTATAAATTTCATAAAGCAATTCCTCTGTTTCAAGGTCCTTAATTTCAATAACAGGTCTTGCAAGATCTGCTTCAATCATACCGGTAGGCACCTTGACTGTCAGCTCAATGGAATATACCGAACGGATTTCACCATCTTCAATATAAATAGTCGTATCAATCACGGATGGGATAACACCCAACTCCAGTCTTCCAAGGAATCTTTGAATGGCATCGATAGCACGTGTAGCATGGACAATACCAATCATGCCCACACCGGCCAGTCTCATATCTGAGTATATCTCAAAGTCACGGGTCTTTCTTACCTCATCAAACAATGTAAAGTCCGGCCTTACAAGTAGGAGTATGTCTGCCGTATCCTCCATACTTCCCTCAAGTGGCGCATACTGGGTAATGTTGTCATCAAGATTCAGGTCTCTTGGATTTTCCATGGTCTTGACAATCTTCTCCAAGTCATAATGATAGTACTCCGCCAATGCCTGAGCAAAGGTTGACTTACCAGCACCGGGAGAACCCGCTACGAGAATACCCTTAGCATCATCGGACAATCGTTTAAGTAACTTCTCGGAAACATCATAGTCAATCAAGTCAAGCCTGTTAACCGGTTTTATCGCAGTTATCTCAAAGCCGTCTGCAAATGGACGTTTTGCAATGGTAACTCTAAGTGAACCAAACTGGATGACCTTAACTCCTTTCTTTTCAATTTCAATAAATGCGTCCTGCCTAAGCTGTGTCTGAGCCAACAGTTCATTGGTTATCCTATCCAAATCGTTATATCTAAGAGGGACGTAATCCAGTTCTATAAGTTCAATCTGGCCGGGCTTTCCACGTTTAGCCATAGGCACAGTATTTTCCCTTAAGTGAATGCTTGAGACGTCATCCAGGAAGTACTTTTCAAGTTCGGTTTTAACAATCTGTGGCGCCTCTTTCTGGTAGAAGTAGGTATCTATGCCCTGAGCCTCGGCTATCTGACTTTGAAGTCTGTCGCTGGTAATTAGAGTCGCATTGTACTTTCTTGCAACGTCTCTTATCATCGCATCTATTTCTCCACCACGGGCCAATGATACCTCATCAAGTTGTGGACGTCTGCCCACATACTTTAAGGATATTAATCCATCATCGGCAAGATTTCTTAACTTCTTAAGCTCGTCAATGCCGTTGTAGCCTATGTCCTTTCTTTTATTTGCATGATTTTCAATCTCGGACTGGACTGCCTCCGGTATCAATACCTCAGCGTTTTCAAAGTTTTCCTCTATCAGCTTGCTTAGCTTTTGATCTATAATAATGCTTGTATCAGGTACAATTTTCATGATTACACCTACTTATTATAGATTTCATCAGGATCAAATACCATCTCGCCTACATCTATCAGGTTATCGTTATCATCGGATAATCTGCTGTAGAAACAGGAATAGTGGCCGGTATGGCATGCTCCGCCATTCTGTCTGACCTTAAATATCATGGCATCCCTGTCACAGTCAAAAAGTATCTCATCAACAATCTGTGTATGTCCTGACTCTTCTCCCTTAAGCCATATTTTATCCCTGCTGGTACTGTAGAAGTGTGCTTTTCCGGTCTCCAATGTTTTCATGTATGCTTCTTTATTGATAAATGCCAGCATCAAAACTTCATTCGTATCTTTATCCTGAACAATAGCGGTAGCTAATTTTTTACCGTTAATTTCATGCCTAAAATTAGGTTCAATCATCTAAGTTTCACTCCTTAGTTGTTTAGGATATTTTCAACCAGTTGGCTGCGTGGAATACTGACTTGTTCTTTGGTATCCATGTGCTTAAGTGTAACTGTATCCTCTTCAATTTCTTTCTGACCAATTAACACTACATTGTTTATGTTGTTTGCGTTTGCAAAGGATAGGTTTTTCTTAAGCTTCTTGCCTTTAAGGTCAATGTCGGTTATTATGTCTGCATCTCTTAGAATCTGTGCAACCTTTATTGCCTCTATCTTAAATTCCTTTTTAACAGGAACCACAAGTACCTTGTTGCAGTTTTCCTCTTCAACTTCAAGTTTCTGCTTATGGAATGCCTCCATGATGCGGTCAAAACCGAATGCAAATCCTGTGGATTCAACGTCCTCACTGTCAAACAGGCTTGTAAGGTTGTATGTTCCACCACCTGTAATCTGTTTTTGTGCTCCTAAGTCAGGTACATATATCTCAAATACGACTCCTGTATAATAGTCAAGGCCACGTGCGATTGATAACTTGACTGTATAATCATCAAAACCGAATGCCTCGACTACTGTTAGGATTTCATCCAACTGCTCCAGTGCTTCCATACTTTCAGGGATATCTTCAAACAAGTCTCTGATTGAATTCAAATCATCATGTGATCCGTTGACGTTTATTATACTGTTGATTGTTTCTTTATATTCATCATCTACGTTGCAGTTTGTGAGAATTTCATCAAGTAGTTCATAGTCTTCCTTATCGATACTTGCAATGATTTCTGTCTGTTTTTCAGGGGTGATGTCAAGGTGATTGAGAACGCCCTTTATTATTCCAAGGTGACCTATCGCAACTTCATAGTTTCTGATTTTTAATCGTTTCAATGTTTCATTGGCCATAGCTATGATTTCAGCCTCATTATAAACTGGTGTTCCACCGATAACTTCCACACCGAACTGCCAGAACTGTCTGAAACGTCCTGCCTGTGGTCTTTCATATCTGAAACAGCTGCCGAAGTAGTACATCTTCAGTGGCTTTGCACTTTTTTGTAAGTTGTTGTTGTAGAGCCTGGATACGCTAGCGGTCAATTCAGGTCTTAATGCTAAATCTCGTCCACCCTTATCCTGGAAGTGATATATTTCTTCTTTGATTCCATCTCCGCTTTTGGTGGTGAACAGTTCCAAATCCTCAAATATTGGTGTTTTAATCTCATTAAAGCCGTAGCTTTCAACAACTTTCCTAATCGTGTTTTCAACGTATTTACGTTCTTTCATATCTTCAATTAGAAAATCCCTTGTTCCTCTTGGTTTTGTAAAATCCATATTAATTACACGTCCTAAATACTTATAAAATTTAATCTTATACTAGAATACTTACATTAATTTATCCTGGATGAAATTAAGATAAATAAACTAGGGTAAAATCAAATAAAACACATCTTATCTTTGATAATATAATTTTAAAATAAGTTTAAATCTTAAAATAAGACACGTTTTAAATTAACGATTTAAATAACAAAACATTCACATAAAAAGCTAAAAGGTTGATTGACCATTAACAGTTCATGCAGACATTTTCATTATTTACTAATAATATAAATATATATAATTAATACTATAATATCTTAACTAAAATTATTAAAAATAACCATTATACTTATTTGGCATGATATAAAATGTAGGAGTATGACTTTATGATAACAGGAAAAACAAAAGTTGTTGGAGTAATAGGAAACCCGATAGAACACAGCCTTTCACCACCAATGCATAACAATGCATATAAACAGTTGGACATGGACTATGTATATGTGGCATTCAAGATAGAACAGGAAGACATTTCAAAGCTAATAGAATCCGCCAAGACATTAGGCATAGTAGGATTGAATGTAACGATACCTTACAAGACAGATATAATCAAATACCTTGATGAAGTTGATGAGGTGGCCCGTCAAATAAATGCCGTAAACACAATCAGCTTTAAGAACGGAATTGCCAGGGGATATAATACCGATGGAATAGGAGCAGTAAAGTCAATAGAAAAATATACTCCCGTAAAGGATAAAAACATATTGGTGCTCGGCGCAGGTGGAGCATCAAAGGCGATAACATTCACATTAATAAATCACAACATAAAAAAGCTGATAATCGCAAACAGAAGCAAAAAGAATGCATTGGATTTGATTGACAATCTACGAAGACAGTGTGATTTCGATGACATAGAATATGTGGATATCAATGATGCAGATAGCAGACTAGACGAGGTGGACATAATAATTAACACAACTCCTATCGGAATGTATCCAAACGTGGACGTGGAGGCTCCAATAAAAACAGATAAAATTACTGATAAACATATAGTAATGGATATAATCTACAATCCACTTGAGACAAGACTATTAAAAGAAGCAAAAAGCAATGGGGCCATGACGATAGCAGGTACAAACATGCTCATAAATCAGGGAATAACAGCATTTGAAATATTCACGGGCAAAACCCCCAGCTATGAATCCTTTGAGGAAGCACTTCTCGGGCAATTGAAATAAAGCCCTAATTAATAAGTTATGGGAATATGATTTATTCCCACCTTTTTTTGATGTTGTAAAAT
>MVJJ01000102.1 GCA_003266145.1 Methanosphaera sp. SHI613 | reverse complement strand
GATGATGACGAAGAAGATGTAATAGCTGAAGGAAAACCATTACTGGCAAACAGATCCATTCAAATAATAGTAAGCAGTGGAATTCTATTTGTTTTAGGACATATCCTTGAATACTTAGGAGTATTCAACGGATTAGCAGCAGAGATAGTATTTGTTATAGGTGCATTAATAGCAGGTTATGAAATAGCAATAATGGCTTATAAGTCCTTATTCAAAAGACATACAATAAGTCCAGCATTATTAATGTGTATTGCATGTATAGCTTCCTTTTTAATAGGACATCCCGAAGAAGGGGCAGCAGTAACATTTTTATATTACATAGCTGAATTTTTAGAAGATTATGCCGAACAAAGAGCAAAACGTTCAATCAAATCATTAGTGGAAATTACACCTGAAACAGCAAATATAAAAGTTGGAGACAATGTGGAAACATTCAAAGTAGACGATGTTGAAGTTGGACAAATTGCAGTAGTTAAACCTGGAGATAAAATACCACTGGATGGTAAGGTTATAAAAGGTTCCTCATCAGTTGATCAAGCATCAATTACCGGAGAAAGTGTTCCAGTATTAAAGAATATCGGTGATAAGGTATTTTCAGGTACAGTAAATAAGGAAGGATATCTTGAAGTGGAAGTAACACAGAACTCTAAAAACAGTGTCATTTCAAAGATAGTTACCTTGGTAAAACATTCCCAGTTAAATCGTTCCCACACGGAAACATATGTGGAAAAAATTGCAAAATATTACACTCCTATAATAATAGTGGTGACAGCTTGTGTAGCATTCATACCACCATTGTTAGGTCAAAACTTAATAGAATGGGTGTATAGGGCATTATCCATCATGGTAATCTCATGTCCATGTGCATTTTTAATATCCACTCCTATAGGAATGGTATCTTCAATTACCTCAGCAACAAGACAAGGTGTACTCATCAAGGGAAGTACACACATCGAAGAAATGCGTAATATCAAAGCAGTAATATTTGATAAGACCGGTACTCTCACTGAAGGAAAACTTGAATTATCTGATTTGAAAGTATTGGATGATAAATATACCAGTGAGGATATTTTAAAAATAGCAGCATCATTGGAATCAAAATCCAGCCATCCGATATCTGATGCTATAGTAAATAAGGCAAACTCATCAAATATTGATTTGTTCGAAATTAATAATTTCAAAAACGTTCCAGGTAAAGGAGTAGTTGGTTTGGTAGATGATACCGAGTACTATGCAGCAAATGAATCTTTAATAGATGGAGGGGTATTCGATATCAACTATGATGATGTAAAACGATACTCTGAAGATGGAAAAACAGTAATATTTGTAGGAAAGAAGGATGGAGTCATCGGTTTAATAACAGTTTTTGATAAGTTAAGGGATGAATCCGCTGAAGTAATACAAAGTTTAAACAATCATGGCGTAACCACAATAATGTTGACTGGTGATAACAAGATATCTGCACATGCAGTAGCACAAAAAGTTGGAGTGCAATATGTATTTTCAGATCTGTTACCTGAAGATAAACTTAACATACTGGATACCATCAGAAATAAATTCGGTGATACTGCTATGGTAGGAGACGGTATAAACGATGCACCAGCACTTGCAAGGGCAAATGTGGGAATAGCAATGGGTGCTGTAGGTTCTGATGTAGCCATAGAAACGGCAGACATTGCACTTATGCAGGATGACTTGACCAAATTGCCATATCTATTTAGGCTCAGTAACAAAACTATGGGAATTATTAAGCAAAACATCGTAACTGCAATAACCGTTAAAATACTCTTTGTCGTATTAGCAATATTAGGTTTAATCACTTTAATGATGTCAGTAGGTATAGGAGATATGGGATTAACACTAGCAGTAATTTTAAATTCATTTAGAATAGGAATGGTTAAGGATTCAATATTCTAATTCACCATTTCCTTTCACAAGCTACTTTTTTTTTAAAACTTTTTTTTCAATTATATATTTTAATGACTTGATATTTTGTTTTGCTAAAGAATCGTATTATATTTTAATTATGGGGCAAGAATGTATTATCAATTTTTCAATAAAAATAGAATATTTTCTACAATAGCTTTAAATACTATTAAAATCATTATATTATATAGTGGAGGTGAAAATATGGCTGAGTTACCACTTGCTCCTGTAGGTAGATTATTAAAAAATGCAGGTGCTAATAGAATAAGTGATGATGCTAAAGAAGAATTAGCAAATGTACTTGAAGAAATCGGTACAGAAATCGCAGCTGATGCAGTAAAATTAGCAAAACACGCTGGCAGAAAAACAGTTAAAGCATCAGACATTGAATTAGCTTACAGAAGTTAAACATATTTTTGTGTTTCATTTTTTTCTCAATTTATTTTTTTTGATTACGAATTTTAAATACATTTTAATCAAAATCTTTTTTAATCTAACCTCAAATCCATAAAGTATATATATTTTTTAATAGATATATTATATTACTGAATTAAAACTATTTCTATCAGATGCCAAGATGACCGAGAGGCGAGGTGTGTGGCTGCAGACCATATCACAGGGGTTCAAATCCCTTTCTTGGCTTATTTTTAATAATTATAACTTATAATATATTCTATTTATCGTTATTTAAGATTTCTTTTTTAAATAAAAAATAAATAATTTAAAAAACATAACAATAACCAGTACTTTTTAATAATCAGGAGTAAATTATATGATTAATGTTTATAATACAATGTCTAGAGAAAAAGAAGAATTAGTCATTGATAATAATGTAATAAAGCTATTCGTATGTGGGCCAACCGTATATGATTATTCACACATTGGACATGCACGTACATACATTTCCTTTGATGTAATCGTAAGATATCTGAAACATAAAGGATACTCAGTATTCTATCTGCAAAACATTACAGATATAGATGACAAGATTATCAACCGTGCAAAGGAAAAAAATGTAGATCCACTCGAGTTATCCCATAAATTCGAAGAAGAATACTTAAAAGACATGGAATTATTAAATGTTACGAACGTAAACTTCTATGCAAGGGCAACAGAACACATGCAGGCAATAATCAATCAGATACAAACCTTAATGGATAAAGGCTATGCATATGATACACCTACCGGAGTATACTTCGACGTATCCAAATTCGAAGGTTTTGCAAAGCTCTCCAACAGAAAATTAGATGACTTACAGAATGTCAGAATCGCTGTTGATTCAACCAAAAAAGATCCTAAAGACTTTGCATTATGGAAAAAACAAGATGAAGAACCATACTGGGATTCACCATGGGGAAAAGGAAGACCTGGATGGCACATCGAAGACACTGCAATCACCGAAACATACTTCGGACCACAATACAATATACATGGTGGAGGACTTGATCTTATATTCCCTCATCATGATGCAGAAATAGCACAGATGGAAGCAGCCAGCGGTAAGGAACCTCTTGTTGAATACTGGATGCATACCGGATTTTTAAACGTACGTGGAGAAAAGATGAGTAAATCATTAGGTAACTTCATAACAATCAAGGAATTACTAAAACAATACTCTCCGGAAACATACAGATTCTTCGTATTATCCACCCATTACAGAAGTCCTATAGATTTCAGTGATGAAATACTCAAACAAGCAGAAAACAGTTTAAACAGAATTAAAAACACGGGTAAATTATTACTGGAATACTATAATGGTGAAGATATTGCAAGTGCTGATGAAGAATCAGTAGAAGATGATTTAAATACATTTAAAGATGAATTCTTCTCTGCAATGGATAACGATTTCAACACTCCTATAGCATTAAGCAGTCTATTTGATTATACTCATAAACTTAATAAATCAATAGCAGCATCAGAGATTTCCAAGGATACCTCCCTTGAAATAATCAATACATTAAAAACAATAGAATCCATCTTGGGAATAGATATTCTGGTGGATGACTCAGTAAGCTCTGACTTATCAAAAGATATCCTGGACATACTAACAGATGTACGTGAAAAACTACGTGCTAAAAAGGATTGGGATTTAGCCGATAAGATACGTGATGATTTATCTGAATTAGATATTTCACTAGAAGATAAATAACCTCCAACTTTCACATTTTTTTCTTCAATCTATTTTTTATTAAAAATTTAAACTTCATTTCATACCTATTTATTAATAAGTTAAGAAATAATTATACTTATAAATTAATAGATACAAGTAATTATATTATCATATTCAAAATATATAGGATAATTTTAGTTATGTCATAAATTAATAAAGGTGTGTTTGTTTTGAAATCCAGTAAAGAACAAAAGATGGGTGACAATCAAAATGGTGATTTGGCTCATAGAGTTTTAAATGACATTAAGGCTTCATCAGATTTAGGATTGTTAAGATGCGTACAGTGTGGTTTATGCACATCGATGTGTCCTGCTTCCAAACATTCTGACTATGATGCAAGGGAAGTCATTAAAAGGGTACTTGATAATGATGAATCAATAATACAGGATGATATAATATGGAACTGTTTTTATTGTTACACGTGTCAAAGCGTTTGTCCGGTAGGAAACAGTGTATGTCAAGTAACTCAAATATTAAGGCAAATGGCTATAAATGAGGATTTTGGAAAGTTGAAGATAGAATCCTTCATGAGCTTTGCAGACAACTATCTTAAAGAGGGACTTGGAACAATCCCAAAGGAATATCATGGACAATTAAAAGTGGACTATGGTAAACATTGGGAAAATCTTCAAGAGAACCTGGAAGAGGTTAGAAAACAACTAGGATTGGATAGCATGTATTTGCTTCCAGAGGCAAAAGAATCTGTGGATAAGACATTGGATGCCATAGGATTTAAAAAACGTGTTAAAGAAATAAAAGATGTTAGAAATAGGTGATAATATGGCAGATATAGAAAAATTTATTCCTACAAGTAATATTACATTATTTAGAAGTTGTCTTGTATCATCAGAATATCCTGGAGTGGAATCTTCAACAAAGTACGTATTTGATAAACTGGGAGTGGAATATGTAATCGACAGAAATCAATCCTGCTGTACCGGTTTAGGTCATTATTATGACATCTTCGATGAATTGTCAACGGCAGCACTTGCGGCTAGAAACTTCAGTCTGGCCATAAAAAACAATCATAAACAATACGTACCAATGTGCGCCACATGTTATGCTATATTAAAAACTTCCGCAAAGCTATTGAATGAAAATGACGAAGTAAGGAATGAAGTCAACAGAGCCTTCGAGGAAAACGGATTGGAAGAATTTAAGTACAACAAGGATGATATAAATCCGAGGGATGACATAACGCATGTAGTGGACGTATTGTACTACCTGAAAGATGAGATTCCAAAACATAAAAAGAGGGACTTGTCAGGCATAACCATCGCAACCCATCATGGATGTCATTACTGTAAGGTACATTATAACGATACATTATGTGGCTATAGAAATCCCGAAGTAATCGATAAGATATGTGGGGCAATGGGACTTTCCGCATTAAAGTGGTATGATCAGAAGCCACGCCACTGTGGAAGTGGATTCAGACAAAGATATGCTAATAGGGAACTATCACTTGATGCTACGGTAGATAAATTCGAAAGCCTGCATAAAGAAAATGTGGATGTACTTCTTGTCATGTGTCCAAATTGTCAGGTACAGTTTGACCGATATGAACAGGTACTGGAGGATAAGACTGGAAATAAACATTACTTTGCAGTCATGAATATTGCACAACTGTTGGCTTTATACATGGGGGCGGATGTATATGATGTTTTGGGTATTCAAACACATACTGTTCGTGTAGAGCCTCTTCTAGATAAACTGAATGTTGAATATGATTCCGAGGGGGACAAGTTACATGTCTGATGAGAAGATTGGAGTATTCTTATGTCATTGTGGTGGAAACATATCCGATAATGTGGATTTGGACTATGTGGAACAGGAACTGTTGAAAGGGGATGATGTATGTGTAGTTAAACATCATGAAAACCTATGTTCACTAGAGGGAAAAAACATAATAAAAGATCAGATTCTCCGTGAAAAATTAGATAAGGTTGTAATCGCGGCTTGTTCAAAAATAACACATGGAAACACATTTCAAAATTATATCAAACCATTAAATCCATACTTATTTGAAATGCCAAATATCCGTGAGCAATGTTCATGGGTTACTGAAAATAAAGATGAATCCACAACCAAGGCATTATCTTTGATAAATTCAAGCGTTGAAGCCGTAAAACATAATGAACCTTTAAAGAAGATTCCTACAAAAGTTAAGGATAGTGTATTGGTAGTCGGTGCTGGAATTTCCGGAATAACTGTGGCAAATTCACTGGCAAAACAGGGTATGGACGTCACATTAATTGAAAAAAGACCGGCCGTTGGAGGGGCAATGATTCAGGTAGGAAAAGTGTTCACTCCCGGTAAGTTATCCGAAGACTGTGCGGCATGTCTTTTAAATCCTGTCATTGATGAGATGGTAAGAAATGAAAACATAGCGCTGCTTACCAATACGGTTCTTGAAAGTTCAACCAGAAACTCAGGAAACTTCGATGTAATATTACGTAAAAAGCCTAATTACATCAACCCAGAAAAATGTACCAGTTGTGGTAAATGTAGTGCTGTCTGTCCAACATACGCTCCTGATGAATGGAATGAAGGATTAACCGATAGAAAGGCAATATATAAGCCATTTCCACAGGCAGTACCTAGCGAGTATACCTTGGATGATGAATCATGCATAAAATGTGGAAACTGTATTGATGTCTGTCCGACCAAGGCCATCAATTTGGATGCAATCGATGAGATAATCTCCCTTACTGTAGGTGCTGTTGTCGTTGCAACTGGTCATCAACGATATGACACGGCCAAACGACCTGAATATGGGCACCCATTCTATGAGGACGTATTGAGTCAGATGCAGCTTGCCCGTCTAATGGGTGTAAACGGTCCGACTAATGGACACTTGGTGGTACCATCCACGGGTAAGGTTCCAAGACGAGTCGTCATGATTCAATGTGTAGGATCCAGGGACCAGATGCCCGACGGTCATAAGTACTGTTCAAAGGTATGCTGTATGATTGCAACCAAGAACGCTAACTTGATTCATTCACATTACCCTGATACTGAGGTAATCATATGTTATACTGATATTCGGACTCCTGGTGAATATGAGAAGTATTACAAGTATGTTCAGGAAAATGGAGTCAAGTACATAAGGGGTAGACCTGGAGAGGTAGCAAAGGTGGATGATCACTTGGTAGTCCGTCTGGAGGATACCCTGACAAAGACCAAAAAGGAGATACACACCGATCTTGTGGTATTATCGGCCGCATTGGAAGCATCAACCGGTACAATCGAAGCGGCAAAGGTACTTGGAATACCTCTTACAGAAGATAACTTCATCAAGGAAAAACATCCTAAGATGCAGCCTGTAGCTACTGATATTGAGGGAATATTTGTATGTGGAACAGCTCAGGGACCAAAAGATATTACGGAAAGTATTATTCAGGCAAATACTGCTTCAACTAAGATATCTGAATTGGTAAATGGTGGATTGGAGGTAGAGCCATTTATTGCATCGGTTAATGTAAAAAAATGCATATTATGTGGTAACTGTATTGATAATTGTAGATATCAGGCTCTCAGTATGCATAATCAGTCAATACGTGTTGGTCCTATAGCATGTACAGGTTGTGGTGATTGTATAATAACATGTCCTCAAGAAGCAATAAGCATCCTAGGTCAAAGTGATGAAAAGCTGGAGTCAAGCATTAGGGGAATGTTGAAAAATAAGGTTGAAGGTGAACAGATTATCATAGCCTTCTTGGATGATATAGGTAACGTATCTGCAAACAACATGGGAATAAATCGTGTAGACTGTCCATCAAGCGTACGTATTATAAATGTGCCATTCATAAACAGGGTAAAATATCGTCATGTAAAGTATGCATTAACTCATGGAGCGGATGGCGTATTTTTAGGGGAATACCCGGATAACGCTAGACATAATGAAATAAGAGAAAACGTGATTGTAATGAAGAAGCATCTGGAGGAGGATGGAATCAATCCTGACAGATTATTGATTCACGGAGTATTCATCCCGTACTTCAGAGGTTTGGCAAGTCAATTTAAACAATTCGACGATAATTTAAGACTTTTGAATCAGACAGAATAGGTATTATTTTAGGGTAGTTATTCATGATTAGCCAAGAACAATTCAATGATTTGGTTGTAAATGTATTGGGTAGAGATATCGAGGATAATTTAAGTCAAAAAAAGGCTATTCTCGCACCGATTGATGAGAGTCAATATTTGGTTGCTGGACCTGGCAGTGGAAAAACGACGGTTATAGTTTTAAAGGTTTTGAAATATATCTTTGTTGATGGGATTGAACCTTCAAAAATAATGGTAACCACCTTTACCAATAAGGCGGCCAATGAATTAAAAAGTCGTACCGTTAAATGGGCCGAGTCAATCATATCTTATCTGGATATGGACTATGAATTCAATCTTAATGAACTTATAATAGGAACATTGGATAGTATTGCAGAGGAATACATATCAAGGCATATGGATGTTGAGGTTATTGATAACTTCACCTCCAGTGCCATCATGATGCAGACATTGCTTAAAGATGAACGAAACAATGATAAGAAGTTAAAGCAATTCTTCAAAAGGATGAAAAATCATCAGGGAGGTATTTCCACTTCCGAGTTGAATAATCAGATACAGAGTCTAAAGGAAAGACTTATGTATGACATGATTGACTTTAATGAAATAAGGGGACATGCTGATAAGGAAACAGTAATCTATGATATAATATCCGATTATTACTCTCAGTTATCAAATAGAAACTTGGTTGATTATTCATTATTGGAAAGAAACTTCTATAATCTGCTCTCTGAAGATAAACTAGAATCCTTGCATGGTATATGTGTCATTCTAATAGATGAATATCAGGATACCAACTACCTTCAGGAACAGATATACTTTAAGCTTGCCACTTTCGCAGTTCGAAATCAGGGTAATATCACTGTAGTTGGTGATGATGATCAGGCTTTATATAGGTTTCGCGGTGCAGATATAGAATTATTCACATCATATCTCGATAGAATCAAAAAGTCATTAAACATATCACCAACAACCATATTTCTACAAAGAAATTATAGGTCTACATCCAATATAGTTAACTTTGTAAATGATTTCATATCCCTTGATGACATATATCAGAAATCACGTACTACAAATAAACCGCCAATCACATGTGCAGACAATAAAAAGGACAGTCTACCAATATTTGGCATGTTCAGAAACAATATTGAAGAGCTATCTACAGACTTATCCGAACTGATATACAAACTCAAAACGGGTGAAAAAATAGAATTAAAAAGAAAAGGTGAAGAATATGTCATATCATTAGGTGAAAATCCATCACTAGCGCTACTGACAAATTCGCCCAAGGAAATCTCATCCTATAACAAGAAAAGATTGCCCTTTTTCATACGTGAAAGCATACAATATAAGGATGATGATTTGATAGTATTCAATCCGAGAGGTCAGAATATTGAATCCACGGAAATAGTTTCAATATTATGTGGTTTGATACTCATACACATAGACTCAAAATCCAAAGTTCAGGAATCAATTGACAACATTCCGCCACGCAGTAAAAAGACATTAAGAATGTGGAGAAAACATGCGGAAAACTATTTATCAGAGAATGAACTAACAATAACGGACATCAAAGAAGATAAGATTGATTTAATCTCATTATTAACAACAATTACGGATAGCATATCCTATTTAGCAAATGAATCAAATGAAAATAAAATCTATCATGATATCATAAAGGATACGATTATACAAACAAACAATGCAATAAATACGGACGGATATCTTACAGCAAATCAAATATTCTGGCATATTCTGGTTCCTATAGCTACAGGAGCTATTGAAATCGATGATGATTTGTTTGATTTTAGTTTGGAGGATAATGTAAATATCATGTCCATACATCAATCAAAGGGATTAGAATTTGATATAATTATAGTGGATGTCGGATCGGACATATACAACAATCAGGTAAGTTCCGCTTTTAAAAGATATCCAAAAGATGGTGGAATGTCATACAACATTGAAAAATACATCAATACCATGGTTAACTCAGGATATGTTGCAAGTTCAACTGGCAGGGATGAAGCATTCAATGATTTAATCCGAAGATATTTCGTAAGTTATACCCGTGCAAAAAAATTACTGATTCTTGTAGGATTAAGTAGCATGAAGGATGGATATAAAGGTGACTTCCAAAGCAATATCAAAATACAGAATGTAGCTACAGGATGGTCCCGTGATGGAAAATGGCACTGGGAAGGTTTGGAAAATTTAATTCAGTTATAACGGATTAAATGTTGTCATTATCGATATTTATGGTCAATTGTCCATCAAATTAACATGAACCATGTCAAGAGGTATTTTTTTTTAAAATGAAGAAATATTTTATGATATGATTCTTAAGCGATTATA
>MVJJ01000082.1 GCA_003266145.1 Methanosphaera sp. SHI613 | reverse complement strand
TATAATGGATGAACAAACCAGAAAAAGGGAATTCAGACCTTTTGAAAAGATCAAAGATTTTTATCCAAGAATCATAATAACAAATGATACTCTTAATTATTCACAAAACGGCATTATCCACATGAATATAATTGATTTCCTATTGTCAGATATCATATAATAACAATCATTACTGTCCTGTAATTTAATGGATTATGGCTTAGAAAAGACAGTATATGTTCTGAATTATTCGGGCAATTATATTCGCTTCATTATAATATATTCATAATATAACTGTTGAAAATCATGTTGGTTAAATTACATATTAAAGAATTATTTGTCATTTATTACAATAGGTTCCTTGATGATCTTTCATATATTTAAAAATAAATAAAAAGAAGGCGGGGATTATTTACTTAACTGTTCTACTTTCTTGTTACCGTACGGGCATATGTATAGACACATTCCACATGCTACTGGATGGCCTTCTTCCTGTCTTTTGGATAGGAATTCACCACATTTTTTAGGGCTGTATGATACCTTTGGATCAGGGTCATCGATTATTGCTTTACCCGGACATGCCTTTACGCAGATGGTACAGTCATCACATAACGATTCCATAGGATTTCCGGCATATTCGCCGAGTGGCATGTCTGTTAGGATAGTGGCCCATGTTAATCTTGGACCGAATTCCTTTGTAGTCAACAGATTATCCTTTCCCAGCCAGCCTATACCTGCAAGATGTGCACTGGCCTTGTTACTGAATGATTGTTTAAGATTTAATTTTTCACTCTTTCCAGAAACGTCCAGTACTATTGCATGATATCCTTCTTTTTCAATTTCTTCAACTATCTCATTAGCTATTTTTGATACTCTTTGATGTGAATTGAAGTACTCATCAAGATATGCCTGTGCCAGTTTGTCATCGTTATATGTTTTAGGTATTGTTTCAATGATTTCTTCAATCATCTTATGACCGATTGCAATGGCATAAGGATATTTGCAGATATCATCCCCATATGTTTCTACCAGTTCATCCCTGTTCTTGTTGAAGTCGGCAATGCCATATATGTCCGTTCGACTATCGATGAATTCCATTATGCTCATTTTAATTACTCCGTAAATCCTATGATTAATGTTCCAAGCTTCTCATCATGTGGCAAGTCAAAGCAGTCCTTGATGTAATGATCCGTAGGAGTGGATGGTATTGCAACGGTTAGGCTACTTACAACGCTTTCAAGGTCTTTATCAGTAAAAAATGTGCTGTTTGTACTGTCGACTACAAAGAATTGCTTTTCGCCGGGGGTGCTTAAATCAGTATACATGACAAAATTTTCCGATATGAAGTATGCATTAGGATCATCCTGCAGGTCTTCAAGTTCATCTTCATCGTAAATTGCCTCACCAATAATCTTTCCACTTTCTGTCTGAAGGGTAAAACCGTCTCCATCAGCATCGCTTGGAGCGTTCTCTCTGATGACGTCTATGTTATTGTCCATCACTATGACTATTGCATCTTCCTCTTCAAATGCTTCCTGCATTCCCTTGTTGATGAATGGAACCAGTTCCTCTAGTCTTTTCATTTCATGTTGAAGTACTTGTTTTTTCATTTCATCATCCATAACTTCAACAATCATAATGTTGTCTTCTTGTTTAATCATGTCTATTAAATCATCGGTTTTTGTCATCCTATCACTCATCCTCTTATATAATTAATATTTTATTTTATCATAACCTTAAATTTATTGTTAATTTTCATGTTATATTCAACTCAACTCTCCTGGTGTAAAAATAACTTACATGATACACTTTAGGGGGATACTGATTATCGGCTATGTCACAGCATAATCCAAATATCCCTGTTGCCAAGTCATATATATCCTCTAGAATAACCCCGATTTTTTGTCAGTTCATTCCACCAGTCAATAGATTTTTACTTGGATTTGTTGATAAACAGTCCTTTTTCAATGTTCAATTCATAGAATTCATGGTTATCCGTTAATTCCAGCTTTTTGATTTCAGTATCATGATGCTTGTTTGATATGATTTCTTTAAAATAATCCATTATCCTTTTTGTATCGGCATTGTTGAAGTGTCTTAAGTCAATACTTAACGTGTTGATGCAGGTCTTTTTAAATTCACCCAACCATTGGCTAAGGTTAGCTATTCGGTAATCATAAATGTGGCTATTGCCGTTACAATCAAATACCATTGGATATTCGTTACCACGTTTATCCCTCAGGTAATAATGATTAGATATTTTCTCATCAATAACATCTTCGAAGTTATCCTTAGATATCATAACTTGGTTATATCCGAATAGTACATACTCCAATTCACATTCACATGACTTCAATCTTTTAATATCATCCATGGATATCTCATTTGACACGACAAGACGTTTAAACAAGTCCTCTTGACTTAACTTTTCTATGGAGTAATTGTTGTATATGTTCAAATAATTACCATATGACGTGTTATCCAGATTATCGGCTATTCCAATGGAGTCTGTCTGTATCTTAACGTGAATATCATTATAATCCAATTTGAGAAGTATTTCACTGATGTGTGGTAAATCCTCATCCAACAGCAATTGAGGAAGTATCCACACTATATCTACTTCATCAGTCAATATCGCCCTTAACTGACATAACTCATCATATATTCCACGTGTGTAGTCATGCATACTCTCATAGTTGAAGCTTGCATCATAGTATATGCTATCTATAAATGAGTAATCTTTAACCGTTTCGGCCTGTTTTAGGTTGCTGATGTATGCATTCCATAATTTGTCTTGTGTTTGTGTTTCTTTAATGTTATGTGGGTTGTTTTCCTGTTTTTTAAGGTAGTAGTTCTTTTTGAATTTTTCAATGGCCTCTTTAGCATTTTTCTTGTCTTCTGTAGTAGGTGTATAGAATGAATCCAATTGTCCTTTTAGCTTTCTTAGCAGGTCTCGTCTGATATCATTTAATGCTGATATTGGCATGAACAAATCATTAGGGAAATTATCATATGATATATTTTTGACTAAAAATTTGCTGTCTCCTGTTTTTGAAAGCTGTTTATTCACGGATTCCTTGCTTAACGGTCTTTTCTGTGCTTTTTCAAATACTTCCTGTGAAGTGTAGTTGAATGATTTTTCGGTATTTTCCACCATGCATTCTACTTCAAGATGTCTGTCATCATTCACGTTAATCTTCAAATCCAATGGTATTTTATTGATGCGCTTCTGGTTTATTATGGACTTTGTCCTGTCCTGCAAATATTTCGAATATGTGATATAGACTAATGTACCTTCATTAAGATAAATGTTCTTATCATTTGCTATGATAATTTTATACTTATTCTGGTCATAAATCTTTGATATGTACATTCCATAACTCTTGTTGTCATATTCAAACTTCAGACCGTCACCGTTAACAAATTTGATTCTATGATTCTTGTCAAGCAGTTTGATTGTAATCTTCTTTGGATTGGACTTGCTTACGATTCCTATAGGATACCCGTTGCTTCCGGCCTGAGCTCGACCAACAACATCCGATGCATTGTTGTCAAGAATGTATCCGCCGGTCAATGTTCTGTTGAATGCCAAGTTAAGAAGAAAGTTATCCTCCTTGTTGGTGTTTTGGTTAACGGCATTCTTATAACAGTATGTGGTGGCGCTCACGTATTCGGATGATTTCATACGTCCCTCAATCTTAAGACAATCCACACCACAATCCACTAGTTTATCAACGTCCTCGTATGTGCACAAATCCTTGGTACTTAAAAGATATGTGTCATCGCTGATTTTTCCATGATATTTGTCCAGAAGGGCATATCTCATACGGCAAGGCTGGGCACAGAGTCCTCGATTGCCGCTACGACCACCTAAAAATGATGACATCAGACATCTGCCTGAGTAGGAATAACACAATGCACCATGAGCAAATACCTCAATGCTCATATCATAGTCATATCTTCGCAGTTTGTTGATTATGGATTCAATACGTTCTATAGGTACTTCCCTTGATATGTTGGCGTTGACAAATCCATTATCATACAGGTATTTGACCATGCTGTAATCATAGATGGTCATCTGGGTAGATGCATGCAATTTAAGCTTAGGGATAAGTTTGCTGATAAGATATGCAAGGCCCATATCCTCGACGATTATGGCATCAACTCCCTGGGTATATAGGAAGTACACATAATCTAGCACGTCGATAATTTCATTTTCCAAAATGGACGTATTTACGGTTACAAACACTCCCACATTGAAGTTATGACAAAATTCTATGGCCTCTTCAAGTTGTTTATGCGTAAAATTACTCGCGTAATCTCTGGCTCCATACATCTTACCGGAAAGATAAACACAATCCGCACCACTAAACACGCTTGCCTTCAGCACATCCATACTTCCGACAGGCGATAATATCTTACAATTATTCTCCAAGAAACATTCCTCCCAAAAAAGTTAAAGCATATACTTTTATATCATTTTTAAGATATATTTACTTAACAGTTAAATAAGGTATAAACATGTATGTAGTATTAGAAGGAATTGATGGTGTAGGCAAGTCAACACACACTAACCTGTTGGAAAAATATTATAAATCCAAGGATATAGAAACCAAAAGAATAGTAGAACCGACAAATTCACAAGTAGGACAACTTTTAAGACAGGAACTGAAGAATGAAGACTCTGTAAAGGATACTAATCAACAGATGCTTGCATTATTGTTTGCAGCAGATAGGCTAACGCAGAAAGATGAAATATTAAAATACAAACATAATCCTAACAATTTGCTCTTAAGTGACAGGTCATTTTATTCAAGTATCTGCTATCAGAACAACTATTCAATCACTCCCAAGTGGCTTTATCAGATAAATCAGCATGTACCCCGACCGGATCTGCTGATTTTGTTGGACTTGAATGAAAATATGGCAATTAAAAGATGTGCCGGTGATGAGGTCTTTGAAGATATTCAATTTCTCAAAAAAACAAGACAAAACTATCTTAAACTCTTAAGATATAAAAATACTGTCAAAATATCCGCATATCCTAGTGTCAAGAAGGTACAACAACAGATAAGACACGTGATTGACAGTCGGTTGTTTTCAAGATAAATTCAATTTCCTTTTAAAAAAATCTGGGTTGTTATAGGTATTTAACATAAAAATTAATAAAAAAAGTATGGTGTAATATGTAATATTACATATTAACATTATTTCAATTAAGCTCCAAAAGGCCTTTATTAATCCGCTTATCTAATTAAGGTTTACTCTTTCTGACATAATGTCAACAAGATAATTTATGGCATCGTTGATATCAATCAGTCTGCCATGTAGCTGTGGCCCGTTCTCTGACTGTTTGAGTTTGACGTCGAACTTTCCGACGGCTTCCTGTATTTCACTAACTGTTGGGCCCGGAGGCAATACTACATCCACAACATGTTTTGATGCTTTTCTCAAGTCTTCCAGTTCTCCTTCAAATAATAGTATTCCCCTATCTGTTTGAAGCATGTTTAAATGATATTCACTAATCATTTCATCTACTTGTTTTGGATCCATTCCTGATAATACTCTCATTGTATGTTTAACCATGATACTCACCTGTTGGCCATGTATTCTCTTGCCGGTTCTAACTTATCTGTCAGGTACTTGCTGACGGTATTTTTCAAGTCCATTGGGTGAAGTTCACCTTTTTGATAGATGTCAATAAGTTCTTCTTCTGTCAATTCAAGGTTTCCACCGAATTTTTCAGGTCTTTCAATTAGGATCTTCTCATTTTCATCAAAGATGTAATAGTGTGCTATTTCCATTACAGGGTTGTCTTCAACAACTCCTGTTGGACAGAAACTCTTGTTTATCTTGTTTTTAATGTCCTCAGGGGTGTCATCGATAGCTATGAAGTTACCTTTACTACTGGACATCTTTGCTGACCCATCTGTTCCATGGATAAGTGGGATGTGTATGCATACTGGTGCAGGATATCCGATTTTTGGAAGAACCTCTCTTGCAAGCATGTGGATTTTACGTTGTTCCATTCCACCTACGGCAACGTCAATATCCAAATCTTCAATATCAAGTGCCTGCATTATAGGATACATTGCTTCTGCAACGTTATGGGTTTCATCTCTTGAAATCTGTGCCATACTACGCTGTGCTCTTTGGATTGTAACGGTCTGTGCTACCTGGAAAACTTTAAACATATATTCTGCTCTCATCCTGCTTGAACCAAGTATGAATTCAGTGTCTTCACTGAGACCTAATGCCTTAAAACATTCCGTGTTGTACTTGGCGGTCTCCTGGATTTCTTCAAGAGTTCCTTTACCGTTAAGGTATGCGTGTAAATCTGCGATAAATATTTTGATTTTAAAGCCTGCATCCTGCAATGCCTTCATACGTTTTATTGTCAATGCATGACCGAGGTGTATTTTACCTGATGGTTCAAAGCCTACATATGCAATTTTTTCATCCTTTTTCAATATTTCCTTCAATTCATCTATTTCAATAACTTCCGCAGTATTCTTGCAGATATTTGCTATACTTTCTTCAATATCCATATTATTTGTCCTCCAATTTTTTATTTAAAATTCCTTTTTTATTATTCCTCATTCATCAGTAGATATAATTTGTTGTTTATTTTAATTATGTCAATTTCCGCACCAATATTGAGTTTGTCCATAACATCAAACTTCTTCAAGTCAACCGTATCATAATTATCCGGATCAAGTACTTGAATCTCATTTGGGGTAATGTTTGTTATGGTGGTTTTCTTGATATCATCTATTTGAGCTACCTTTTTGATATTGTCATATTCCTTCCAGCTTATGGACTCTGCAGTATAAGTGTCCAGGTTTATACCTGAGAATTTATGACTACCTATCTTTTCAATCTTAATGACCTTATCCTCATATTCTATAAAATCATTCTTATTAAATGATGGAAGTCTAAGTAAAACCCATGAGCGATATAGGTCTTTGCTTCGTGACTTGTCATGACCAACAATCTTTCGTGATTCTGTTATTATTCCACCAAATTGTTTCTGTAGGTTTACAACGATTTTATGAGCCGCATTGTAGCTACCGACCTGGTAGTCAATACCTTCCTTCAAAACGATTCTTTCAGTTACATATGCTAACTTGTTTGTTTTACACAGTCTTTGGATTTCATTAGCTATGAATTCATCTGCTTCTTTTATTTCGTCATCTCTCAGCTTTCTATCATCGGCTCTTAACTGAATGACTGCCTCGTAGTAACCTGAATGGAATTTGCTGCAGTCGGGACAGACTCCCTTTTCAACCTTTACCTCAATGGGATACTCCTTTGATATTTCAGTATCGATTACATTACCGTTAACATGGATTATGCATTCGTATACCGTTCCCCTGTTGTTGGTTATCTCGGTATATATGTCCACGTCTTCAAGTTTTGGATTTACTTCGATATTCTTTTGTATTGCATCATTTATTATTTCATCATCGAAGTATCCTACCTGTTGCCATTTGTTTTTCTTTAAGGTTGCACCGCAGTGTGAACAAACGGTAAACGTGGTATACTCTGGTATTTTAAGGGCTTCAAACTCCTTCAGAAAACAGCTTTTACAAAGACCATCATATAACTTCTCTTCGCTATCACATAATAAACAAAACATAATCATTATCACTCATGTATTATTTTTTTTAATGAATTTAATTAAGCAACTAGATATATCAAATGAATTTCTTTTTTAAGAATTAAAAAAAGGTTAAGGGGAAGATTATTTAGTTATAATGATTTAAGTGGTGCTCTTGCTCCACAAGCACTACATTTTAACATGTCAATACGATCTTCACGTATGATAATTGTATCCGGTCTGTTACATTCATGGCACATTACAAAGTTGTCCACGTATTCTTTTATACGGTCGTTAATCACGTAGTGTGTGAATTTACCCTGTAATATTGCACGGTTTCCTTCTACATTTCCACTGGTACCTAATTCTCTTAACAGGTATTTCAATACATGCTGTGGATCTCTGTTTAACGTACTTGATACGTCACCAAAGTTTTTGATAATTGTACGATTACCTTGAATAACAGAGTATCCTTTAGGTACTTTGAATCTTTTTGCTTCAAATATTGTATCTGGTAATTGTTCATATGCTTTATCTAATAATTCTTCATATTCTTCAAATTCAGATTTTTCACTTTTTCTTGCCATTAGACAAATACCTCCACTTTTTGATGTAAATTTTTCCTTTTTGATTAAAAAATTATATTGATATAATCTTAATGTCCTAATTAATCTATAATAATATAATATATGTTTAAAGGATATTATTAATTTATCCATTGTATTTCGTTTTCAAAACTATGCTATATTGTAATGGTCTGCGGTAGGTTCATAGATAACACCTTTACTTTTAAGCATATTAATAATTTCATCTACCTTATTTTCTCCAATATTATATTTATCTGCAAGTTCTGCATATACGACAGTCTTAGGAGCACTGCCTTCATAGTCTACACATAATTCCTTAATCACATCGGTTATGATGTTTATCTTATCTCTTTCTGATTTGGATGTTCTACCTTCAACCTTATCAATATCCACTTTTCCTGTATCAGGATCATATCCAACCTGTTTCATACAGTTTTCCTGTAGGTTAATTGCTCTTTCGGCATCCTCTTTAGTTACTTCATCACTTAATCTTATACGGGCGCTTGCTTCGGCAATACGTACCAATGCCTCTAGTTGACGAGCGGTAATAGGTACAGGTGATTCTTCATCAATTGCACCACTACGCATTGTAACATAGAAGTCCTGCAAGGTCTTTGCAGCTTCATTGGATAATGTAGGATTGACAGTTCTACGAGCATATGCAATGTATTTACGCATGAATTCCGGTTCGATTTCATAATTAATGTTTCTGTCCTGATGTATCTTCAGGATGTGGCCAGCAAGGCTGTGGTCTCTTTCAGCATTCGGTTTGTCCTCGATAATGAATATCAGGTCGAAACGTGAGAGAATCGGTGACGGCAAGTCAATCTGTTCTGCTATTGATTTGTACCTATCGAATCTACCGAACTTAGGGTTAGCTGCAGCAAGTACACTACATCTACTGTTTAATGTAGCCATAATACCTGCCTTCGCAATGGATATTGTCTGTTGTTCCAAAGCTTCGTGTATAGCTGAACGGTCTTCTTCACGCATCTTATCCAGTTCGTCCACACATACATTACCCTTATCACCCAGTACCAGTGCACCGGCTTCTAAGCTCCAACCACCAAGGTCATCACGTACGGCAGCCGCGGTAAGTCCTACACCACTGGTACCTTTACCACTTGTATAGATACCACGAGGGGCAAGTTTAGATACGTATTTAAGTATCTGGGATTTACCAATACCCGGATCTCCAACAATCAGTATGTGCATGTCCCCTCTCATGTGGGTTTTATCCTCGAGAATTTTGGCACTACCACCGAACAGCTGGAATGCGATAGCTTCCTTTACCTCATAGTAACCCTGGATGGATGGTGCCGTGGAGTTAATAATCTTATCGTAAATGTCCGGGCTGCTTGCCAGTTTTCTGATTTCCTCCTCGTCCTCTTCACTGATTTCCAGCTCTTCAAATTCCTGTTCCAATGCTTCGAAGTAATTGCCGTAAATGTAATTGGTAAATCGTTTTGATTTATCATCACGAACAGTCTTAAGAATTCCGGTTATTCTAATCTTGTCTCCCGGTGTCAACGTATCCACAAGATCATCTTCCAGGACGATGTTAATCTGTCTAGGCTGGTCTCCCCCGGATAAATTCTCTAGCGGTTCCTGCAGCTTAACAGTCTGTGTATCCATATACTGTGATTCATCTTGTAGCAACTTGAATGAACGTCCACCACACTCTGTACATACGGCCGGTTCATGGATTATATTTGATTTTTGAGCTACTTCATGTATTCTCATACAACTTCTGCATTCAAAGACCGCTGTCATTATACGTGGATGAATCTCATCAGTCTTACGTACAATTCCATCAACTGCAATAAACTTACCAATGAATTCACTTCTAAGATATCTGAGAGGTACATTGTTACGCACATTCTTGAAACGTACATTCAGTTGAGCATTCTTTCTCTGAGGGTCAATGTTAACGATAGATTTACTTGCAGCTTCTAGGGTTTCTTCAGGCTTTTCAATTAATAAGTCAGCAGAATCAGGGTCAAATATTTCCAAATCATTGTAATCAACGATCACTGATTTTTCTTCTGGAAACTTATCAAGAACAGCAAACACTTCATCTTTCAAACGATTACTAAAGAATTCTTCTAATTTCAATACAGAATTCCTATTTTTAGATTCTACCATACTTTCCATATTATCATTTTATAAATTTATTTCTTATTTAACGCCTATTTTTTAGTGGAAATAATCAACTGGATTATGTTGATTGTTTTTCCATATTATTTTTTTCATGTCAATGATTTAAATAATGTAAAAAATAGAAATTAATATAATTAATATATTATATGAAAGTTATCATATTAAAATTATTGAGATTATAAAATTTTCATGAAAATATTTTTTAGTCCTATTAAAGCTTTTTTAGAGGTTAAGAATGAAACGTTCAAGATTAAAATTATTTAAGACAACTTCTTTAACTATATCATTAATTGGAGTAATATTGATATTAATAACAATTGGTGTAATAGCATACATTGGAGTTTCAAGTGTAACCAATTCCGTATCCACATCAGTATCCAGTGGAGCAGAATATGATCAGTTAAACCAGTTGAAAAGTCAATATAACAATGTATCGGAAACATACATGTCTATAAGTAATCAGATTACTCAAAGTAAAGATAAAAACTTAAAGACAACTTATAATAATGGTAAGTTAAAATTATCCGAGGCCAATACAACAATCAATTCCATTGAAAATGACATACACAATGGAAAATCAGAAGATGTTATAAAATCAAAAGTCGACTCAGTAAATGAGGATTTAAAATTTGTCAAAGAAACATACAGTAATCTAACTTCATAGAACTGTATGTCAAATACTATTTTTTTTTAGAATAATTTATTTTCATTTTTTTTATTGTTGTTATGGAGATCATATTAAAGAAAGGAATTGTTCATGAATGATGATTCATGAATGTTTGTTTAAAATTAATAATCAATTAACTATCTATTTTTGCTTATGAACTTATTTTTTAGGGCCTTTAAATCCTCTTGCAATGACATACATTTCACTGCTTCGTTTTCTGGAGGAGTTAGGTTTTGTCGTCTTGACGGTTCTGAATTTTTTCTTTAAATCCGTGATTAATTCTTGATATGCCTCTCCCTGAAATGCCTTCATGATTAGGTTTCCATCCCTTTTAAGGATATTGTCGGAGATATTCAATACTGCAGTTGCCAAGTCATATGATCTGAAGTTATCAATATCCTTAATGCCGCATAGTTTAGGGCTGGCATCGGATAGAATCACGTCAGCTTTTCCATCAATGATTTCAGTAATAGTATTCTGAATTTCATCAGTCGTAAAGTCTCCTTTTACGGCAATGAATGCTTCATGATCAATAGGTTTGATGTACTCCAAGTCTACAGCAACAACCGTTCCTGTTCCTTCTTCTCCAATAACCTCACAAACCACTTGGCTCCAACCACCAGGAGCGGCACCTAAATCAACAACATTATAATCGGGTTTCAAGAGTTTATACTTTTTATCCAATTGTTTTAATTTGTATGAAGCACGGGAACGATAATTCTGTTTCTTCGCCAGTTTATAATAATGTTCCTTATCATGCTTTGCCTTCCATCTGCTCATAATTTCACCTTATAACTGTTTCTTTTATTTAAATATCTTTATACAAGTGCTTGAATCTACTGAAATCTAATGATTTGCACATTGCACTACCTATAACTACAATTTCTGCATTTACCTGGCCGTTATTTACTTCTAATAACATGACGCTAGGTTCACACATTCTCGGTTGTGTCGGACTGCCCGGATTTAACAGTAACACATCTTTTTCTTCCTTAATCAACGCTTGATGTGTATGTCCTGTTATCAGTACGTCTACGTCCAATTGGCGGGCAAGGTAATATAACTGCTGAGTATCTCCCTTAGGATATACCACTCCATGTGCAAGTCCAATTTTCACGCCTTCTACTTCTATAATTTCAGTGTTATTCAAACCCAGATCGGAATCGCAATTACCATGTACCGCAACAACAGGAGCAATACTTTCCAGGGACTCGATAACATCTGTCGTTTCAATATCACCTGCATGTAATATTAAATCTACATCTTTAAAAACTTCAAATACTTTATCCGGAATTTTTTTACTGCGAATTGGAATATGAGTATCTGAAATAACTCCTATCAACATGAAAATATCACTCCTTTATTTTTTTATTAAATCATTCTTAATTTTCGTTAGAATTATCATTATATTTTTTCATTAATTTTTCTCATCTTAATATAATATTATTTATATGATGCAATTAATAATCATTTAATATGGAATTTTTACAAAAATAAAAAATATCCGAATTCAATATTTAAATTTGATTTTTTATTAAAAAAAGAAATTACATTAACGATAGTTGGGAGATAAAATAGATGAGTGAATTAATAATATGTGAAAAGCCTAAAGTTGCTCAAAAAGTAGCTGAAGCATTATCTGATTCACCAGTTAAGAATTCATATAAGCGAGTACCTTACTATGAAATAACCAAAGATGATGGTCAAAAAATAACAGTATTATCTGCTGTTGGACACTTATTTTCATTAAAAGCCAAAACTAAAGGAAAAAGATTGTTTGATGTTGAATGGGTACCGTTATATGAAACAGATAAATCAAAAAAGTATGTAAAGAATTATGTCGACTTGATAAGAAAGTTCTCAAAGGAAGCCGATAGATTTGTACATGCATGCGATTATGATACAGAAGGTACTCTAATTGGATATAATGCTTTAAAGTACATTTGTGGAGAAAAAAGTATAGAAAACACTTTCCGTATGAAGTTTTCTGCATTAACAAAGAAAGATCTTATTAAAGCCTATTCTGAGGCATATCCATTGAAGGATGACTTAAGTTGGGTGGATAGTGGAGAAACAAGACATATCCTGGACTATCTGTTTGGAGTAAACATATCAAAGGCAATGACAGATTCAGTATCAAGTGTAACGAATAGATATGTACAATTATCCGCAGGACGTGTACAAACTCCAACATTAGCAATACTGGCTGAGCGTGAAAAGGAAATAAAGAAATTCGTACCAGAACCATACTGGGTAATAAAGGCCAAACTTCCAAAGTCAATAATAGCCGACCATAAAAAAGGTAAAATATTTGATAAGAAGGTTGTTGACGAAATCCTTAAAAATTGTAAGGGAAAAGATGCCACGGTAACAAAAATCAACAATAGAAAGACCAAAAAACCATTACCTGTACCATTTGAGTTAGGAACGCTACAGTCCGAAGCATATGCACAGTTCGGATTTACTCCTAGAAAGACCCAGCAAATAGCACAGAACCTGTATGTCGAAGGATATACATCATATCCAAGAACATCATCACAGAAATTACCTGCAAATCTTGGTCTTGACAATATCCTAAACGAGTTAGCCAAAGATCCAAAATATAAGGATAAAATCAAATCATTAAAAGAACCGCTTAAACCAAACGAAGGTAAAAAGACCGATGAAGCACACCCTGCTATACATCCTACAGGTACACTTCCAAAGGACATAACGGAAGATTACCAGAAAATATATGACTTGATAACTTACCGTTTTATCAGCCTTTTCGGAGAACCTGCAGAAATTGAATCAATAAAAGTCGACCTGGACATAGGAGGAGAAGAATTTAACTTCTCAAGACAAAGAATATCCAAGGAAGGATGGCTAAGTCTTGACCCATATCAATATAAAAAGGTCAAGAACGAGGAATTCCCTGATTTGGCAGAAGGTGAAACCACATCCGCCAAGGTATTAAGTGAAGAAAAGGAAACAAAACCTCCTGCAAGATATAATCAGGCATCAATAATAAGGGAACTGGAAAAAAGAGGACTCGGTACAAAATCAACCCGTGCAAATATCGTAGCAATATTGTACACCAGAAAATATGTTGAAGGACAGAAAATAACTGTAAATCAACTGGGTGAACGTATAATAGATACTTTGGAAAAATATTCTGAAAGAATCACAAGCGAAAAGATGACACGTGAATTCGAAGAGGAAATCTCCGAGATTAAGGATAAGAAAATCACAGAAACGGAAGTTGTTGATATTGCCAAGAAAGAATTAAATGGAATACTTGATTCCATGGATGATAATCAGGAAAATATCGGAAAAGAACTATTCGGCGCATATGAACAAAGTAAAATTGTTGCTGAATGTGAATGTGGTGGAAATCTCATAATCATATCATCACCACGTGGAGGTAAGTTTGTAGGTTGTTCAAATTATCCTGATTGTAAGAAGACCTATTCATTACCTGCCGGAGCATCAGTACTTAAGACAAAATGTGAAAAATGTGGACTTCCATTAATATCGTTCGGAAAACCACGACAACGTGCATGTCTAGACTCAAAATGTGCAAATGGTGGAAAGGAATCATCAAATGATGTTGTAGGTGAATGTCCTGATTGTGGAAAAGATCTCATAAAGCGTATGGGAAGATTCGGTGAATTCATTGGTTGTTCCGGTTTCCCAAAATGTCGATTCACATCATCAATTGCCGATTTTGAAAAGGCAAAAAATGAGCAAAACTAAACATTGAATTGATATCTTAGCATAATCAATATTGATTCAAAAAGAGACTTTTCATCTCGTAAAAGATAATGCTTAAAAAAAAGTTTCAAGGGATTATTATCCCTTCTATTTTATTTATTTTTTAGATAATCCATTAATCATCATTCTTATTTTCCAAGATCATTTCATATAATCTTTTCAATATTAAAAGTGTTCCTTCCTTGTTGAGGTATTTATCATCAGTCTGTTGTTGTGATGAGTATATACATGCCGGACAACCGCTTTCACAGTCACAATCTTTTACCAGGTCATAGGACATCTTGATGATCTCTTCAAACAGATCAAATGCTTTCTGTGTTAGGCCCACTCCGCCTTCAAAACCATCATAGATAAATATCGTTGAATTAAGGGTATCTTCATGCATGTTTTTAGTAACTCCTCCAAGGTCATATGAGTCACACATCACATGGAATGGACATACGGATAATATGACGTTTTCAACACCCTGCAAACAACCCATGAACACATCCTTGAATTTATCCTCGGATATCAGGAATTCTTCAAGTTCTTCCCTTATCTGATATGGTATCGTAAACCAGAATCCCTTGGTTTTAAAGTCAAGCGGTGGAAGGTTTAATTTCTTGGATGCTTTAATCTTACTGAATTCAATTAGGTTGTATCTGTCATATTTTTCTATTACGTTTATGCTGCCATAATTAAGTTGGATATCTCCTATCTTTTCGCTCTTCTCAATCTTCAGGTTTCTGACATCAACTTCCTTCAGAGCTTGAGTGTAATAGTTCAAATTCTTTTTCTTGACATATACTCTTTTTTTATCAATATCCAATTCCTTGACAAGATATGTTTCACCGTTATGTATAAGAACTGCATTTTCATGTGCTTCCCTGAAGGCTTGTTTTTGGCTCATTGATTCCAGAAATTTTCTACCGTTGTATACCAGGAATGGCTCTGACATTATGTCGCTAAGGCTTACCTTAAAGTTAGGGTTGTCGTCGCTGCTTGTAACGTTATATGACCATTGGTCGTGTTTGTAGCTTAATATGCCATTGGTTTCCATTTCACTGATTTCATCGAAGACCACTCCCTGGTCATCAAATCCGAAGCTATCTGTTTCATTGAATTTTATCGGAAGTTCATAAGCCGCACATTTAAGGTGTCCTCGGAGTATTTCCTCATTGTTCAAATCTATTATGGCATGTTCATGTGAATTTGTGAAGAACAACTCTGGATGTTTCATGAAATATTGATCCAATGGATTTTGGAATGCTACCATTGTAATTATTGCTTCCTGATTGCTACGGCCGGCTCTTCCAGCCTGTTGCCATGTTGAAATTAATGTTCCTGGATAACCTGATATGATAACGCTGTCAAGGGAGCCTATGTTTATGCCCAGCTCCAATGCATTTGTGGTAACGATTCCCTTCAAGTCCCCACTTTTAAGTTTGTCCTCTATTTTTTTACGTTCTTCAACTGTATAACCGGCACGATACGCAGTTACTCTATTTATCAGGTCGGGTCTTGTTTTTTCAAGTTCTTTCTTCGAACGCAGAGCTATCAGTTCTGCCATTTTACGTGATATCTCAAAACAAATGGTTTGCAAATCCTGTTCAAGGAATGTGTTGAACAATTTTAGCGTATCCTGGTGTATCGATGGATTTTTTGATTCTATGGCATATGGATTGAAGAACATGAAATATTTCTTACCGGATGGTGAACCATTCTCTGTTATTATCTTGAATTTAAGTCCCGTTAGTTTTTCTCCAAATTCAACGGGATTTGCCAGTGTTGCCGTGGATATGATAAATTGTGGATCTGAACCGTAATATTTGCATATCCGTTTAAGTCTTCTTATAAGATATGCCATGTTGGAACCGAATACTCCACGGTACTGATGTGCTTCATCTATAATGATATATTTTATATTTTCGAAAAAACGTTTCCACTGACTATGCCATGGTAGAATGTAGTGCAATTCGTATGGATTTGTTATTACCAGCCTTGATTTTCTTTTTATTTCAGGTCTTTTGGATTTTGGCGTATCCCCATCATATTTTGCAGGGTATATCTCAAGGTCACATTCCTTGTCTATGCTAAGTATGCTTTTTAGTTGGTCATTTGCCAGGGCCTTTGTTGGATAAATATATAATGCGGTATTATCCTCATATTTGCATAGGTTTTCCAGTACTGGCAGTGAAAATGACAGGGTTTTACCGGAGGATGTTGGGGTGGTTATGATTACATTTTCATTATTTCTAACGTGTTGTAATGTTTCGTATTGGTGTGTGTATAATGTTATATCATGATTCTTAAGGTAATCCTCCAATGCTTTTGGCAGGTCTAATTTTTTTGTGGTATATCTTGCTCTTCGTGGTGGTATCTCTTCGATGTGTTCTATTCTGTCCCTATACCATTTTTTGTTGTTAAAATATTCAAGTACTTCTGAAATCATGATTTATTTTCCTTTTTTTTGAATTGTTTTTTCTTGAATTCATTTTCTTTATAATAAGTTTATTTTTGATTTTCATTTCTAATAATTTTTTTCTGAAATCTCTAGTCAACTGATTTTTATATTTTCATGAAAGATTATTAAGTAATTTAGAAAATTTTTCTGTTATAATAATTGTTAATTAAAATACTTTAAATATATCTTAAAACTTAAATCTATATAAGGATAGTTATTAATTGATATAGCAATTTTTCTAAACTATATGCTTATCAGATTATTCTCGTTAGATATAGTTTATAATTTGAATTTATTCAGTATTTATCAATTTATCATAGTATTAACTTATTATATCCTTTCTTTTATCTATTATGGAGGTAAAAAGGAGAATTATAACATGGACGTAAAAAATTTAACATTAAAAATAGCACCTATAATAATAGTGCTAATTCTAGTATTAACAGTTTTTGCAATAAGGGCAGAAACTATAAATCTTGGAGGAATATCTGATCCAAGTTTAAAGGAATTATATCAGGATGATTCTGGAATGCCTTACTTTACAGAGTTAGACTCATATTATAATTATCGTTTAACTGAGAATTACTTAAATACGGGACATTTAGGAGATACTGTTGTTAATGGAACAGATTGGGATTCATTATCAACATCGCCTAATGGTCGTGAAGCGAATTATCAACCAATGATTATTGTATTGGCAGCTAGCGTATACAAATTTTTAAATTCATTCACTAGCGTGTCATTAACTCAAATAGCATTTTGGTTAGGTCCAATAGTAGGATCACTTGCAGTTATACCAGCATTTTTCATGGTAAAAAGAGCAACAAAAAGCAATTGGGGGGCAATAGTCGCAGGATTAATTGCTGGTGCAGCACCGGCTTATTTCTCACACACATATGGTGGGTTCTTCGATACAGATATGTTCAACGTATTGCTGCCATTGCTTATTGCATTATTCTTATCAGAAGCAGTTTATGCGAAAAAACCTATCTTTAAGGCAATATTTGCAGCAATATCTGCAATTTGTCTAGGTCTTTTCTCAATGGCATGGAGTGGGTACACTTATATGGTAATGTTAACCTTTGCAACATTAATTTTATACATCCCTGCATCATATCTTATGGACAGAAAAGATGGAATAAAAATTGACAACAAGGTTGAATGGCTTAAAAACAATCCAGTAACAATACCATTAATAGTATTCATAGTATTATCCATAGCAATACTTGCAATAACCGTAGGTTCATCAATGTTTGAATCAATTACGAGTGTAATTGGATTATCCACAAGTCTTCAAAGTGCAACAGCTGGTACAGCATACCCTAACGTATATGTATCAGTAGGTGAAATGCAAATTCCACAAGTAATAGATGTAGCAAATCAAAGTGGTGGAATATTCACGATAATATTTGCAATCTTAGGATTTGTCATAATGGGAGTTGCATTAAGCAGAAAAGCTAAAGTAGAAGAAAAACACGAACCTAAAGAACAATCCGATGATGCTGAAGATAAAAAGGTAAGATCAAGAAGATACACACCAAAAACTAAAAAAGCTGAAGAAATAGTTCATCATGAACTAAAAAAACGTTTCATACCTGGAAAATTC
>MVJJ01000182.1 GCA_003266145.1 Methanosphaera sp. SHI613 | reverse complement strand
AAAAAAAACAGTTAATCTTTAATCAATTAACTAATTATCTTTATAAATTTAATCATATTTAAAAATAACCATTATGATTAATTGATAAATGTAAATATGATTATACGTCGATTCAAATTGGAAAATAAAGATATGCAATAATTTTAAAACAATAATCTTAAAAGAAAATGTATATGAAGTTTTACAATATTTATTTCTGGAATATTTTTTTAAATAGAATCCGTAATTCTTTTTTTAACCTCAAATAGATATTAATATTTTTTTATAAATTAAAACTTTTTCATAAAAACTGTTTTTCATTAATCATTTTATAATAAAAAAGGTTATAAAGTAATCAATATTCCAAATCCTTATTCTGATTAAACAATATATTACTATGAAAGTATATGGTCTTTGATTACATAGATAATAGTATAAATAAACGGAGGTTGATATAATTTTTTAACTAAAAATAAGAAAGTTGGCAAAAAGGCAATTTTATTTTTACTGCTTACAATTTTCTTAATTTTAAGTGTATCCGTCACTTTTGCTGCTGATAACGATACTGATGATGTTACTCTATCAGAAAACAGTCAGCATAACCTGATTGGTTCAGCAAGCAAGGTTAAGACTGATAATAGTTTCACAAAGCTTAGTGAAAACATTAATTCGTCAAGCGAAACTCTCGTGCTGGACAAAAACTACAAGTATTCCGGTAAAGACAATAAGGATGGTATCATTGTTCAAAAGAGCAATTATGTTATAGACGGAAAAGGCCATACCATTGATGCTAACGGTAAAGCAAGAATATTTGACATCTACGGTAAAAACGTAGTTCTGAAGAACATGGTGCTGGCAAATGCCAATCATTACAGTGGAACAGCCATTTTCATCAATAACGCATCTGAGGTTACAACCATAAATGTAACTTTTAAAAACTGTAAAACAACGGGATCAGGTGTTGTATATGTTGAATCCTCAACATATAACAGTGAAAATGACAAGTATCTCGACTGCAGAAGTAAAGAAAATGGTGTAATCACTTCATATTGTTCCAATGTTAATATTAAGAATGACTTTATGAAGTCAAAATACAAACTTACCAAAGGATTTATTGCCAGTTTCGATAATTCCATAATAAATGTGGAAGATTCAACATTCATAAATACGTCATCAGAGTATTGTACGGCAATATTGGGTGATGATGAAGTGAACATTAAAAACTCCAGGTTCATTAACTTAAACAGTGACTTGACAGGTGGAGCCATAATACTTAAAAGCGTGTCAAAGAAATTTGAAGTTGACAACTGTCTGTTCAATAATGTTACCTGTGAAAGAAACGGTGGAGCAATATTTGTAGACATTGACGGAACAGAATATCATCCAGGTTATTCAAAAATTACAAACACCAACTTTACAAATTGTAGAGGCGGATTTGGAGGAGCAATTCTTCAGTTAGCTGGAAAACTGGATGTGAACAATTGCAGATTCATAAACAACAGGGCAATTTATGATGGTGGTGCAATATATACCTCACTGACAGCCTGTACAGTTAGAAATTCACTGTTCAAGAATAATAAAAATATTATTTCCGAATACGGCGGATCTGCAATATATGCTGATGAATCAAACTTATACCTGTATACATCAACATTTGAATCCAATAGCGGACAAGGTGCAGTATACGTTTACGATACAAAATATGATATTAAATCAAACATTTTCAAAGCAAACAATATGGCTGTATACGGCGTATTCAGTCTTGGAAATTTCTCCAAAAACAATCAATTGAACAAGGATAATGTATCCTTAAAAAACAGTGACTATGCAACATATGTTACTGAAGAAGGTATTAAGTTTAGAATAGTAAATCCGATACCACAAGTTACAAAACTGCCTGCAAGCTATGACTATCGTAAACTTGGATATGTTACAAAGGTTAAAAACCAGGGTGCAAAAAATTCATGCTGGTCATTTGCAACTTGTGCAGCAATAGAATCATCCATACTTAAAACAACTAACGTATCTTATGATTTTTCAGAAAATATCATATTCAACAGTATGTTAAGGTATTCCAAATACGGTTCATTAAACGTGTCTGAACTTGCAAAATTCGATACACCAACCGGAAGCTTATTAAGTTGGCTGGGTACATATCCGTCAGACTATGACAGCTATGACGAATATGGAAAAATTACCGATTACTCAACTGTTGAAGATACCGTGCACATACAGGATATGATGATTCTGGAACCTGCAAAAAATGTGAAGAATATAAAATCATTCAAGGAAGCCCTTTACAAATATGGAGGTATCTATACAATTATAGCTGCTGATTATAATAATGAACACAAATACAACAAAAATACTGCAGCTTTCTATGATGAAAAGCCGTATCCAACAAGCCATGCAGTAACGATAGTTGGATGGGATGATAACTACAGCAAAAATAACTTTGCAACAACACCTCCAGGAGACGGAGCATGGATTGTTAAAAACAGTTATGGTACAGATTGGGGAGATAATGGATATTACTATATATCATACTATGATCAGACACTCCTTCAACAGAATGGAATTGTATACATAATCAATAATACAATGAATTACAACAAAAACTACCAGATAGATATAATGGGAAGTGCAGATGATTACCTGATACCTAATCATCAAAGTGTAATATATTATATGAACAATTACACCATGGTAGATGATGACTATCTTGCAGCTGTAGGAACATACTTTGACGAAAAAGGAATCAACTATGACATAGCAATATATGTTAACGATAAAGTTAAACTTGTTCAGTCAGGTACAAGTCCATTTGTAGGATTCCATACAATAAAACTGAACAAGTACATTCCGGTAAAAGCCAACGATAAGGTTGCAGTGAAAATAAGAAGTAATCATGCACCAATACAGGTGGAAAACAGACAATACATTCAGCAGGGAGTCACATGCTACTCCTTAAATAACTGGAATTGGATTGATCTTGGTAAAAAAGATCAGGCAGCATGTATTAAATTATACACCGTTGATGCATCTTCAGTTAAAACTTCCCATAATGATAATTCCAAAATAGGTTTCTCAGTAAAATTATATGACACCCTAGGTAAAAACCTTAAGAATGCAGACGTAACCGTGAAGGTAAACAACAAAGAATACAACGTAAAAACCAATGATCTGGGAGAGGCAACAGTAAATGCTCCTCTTAAAAACAACAAAAACGAGATAATTATTACAAACCCCGACACTGAAGAAACATTCTATGACTACATAGAATTCGAAGATGAAGACATTGAAACATATGACAACACGAAAACAGTAAATCAACCTAAAACTCATCAAAAAACTATTAATAACCATCCGGTGAAAGTTGAACATCCATATAAGAAAAGCGTTGCAACAGGTACTGTCAACTACCTCAACCTTTCAAGATTAAACGATATCTTCAATCAAAACTTTACAAACGGACATCTTTTGGTATATATCGATG
>MVJJ01000044.1 GCA_003266145.1 Methanosphaera sp. SHI613 | reverse complement strand
GTCAGTATGTCATTAACGTTTACAAAGTACTTCCTATTTCTAAGAAGCTTGTTTTTTCTTCTTTTTTTAATGCATGAGAACTCATCATCATCTTCTCTTAAAGCCATGCTGATACTACAGTAGTCATCAATATTATCATCATTCAGTTCTTGATTATCATATACAAGTTCTGCCTTTTCAGTTAACGTGATAACCGCACACAAGTCCAGATCATACAGCGAGGATATGGTATATGAACTTGATATCTTTGAGATATCCACTTCATCCATCACTTTATTGATGCTTGTGTCCAATGCGACGGTATCCGTCATGAATGCTATTTCAGAGAATACAATCTTATTGTCTATGCGATATGCAAATTCCGTTTCTATAAGTGCTTCGATGAATCTTCTTGTAGGATATTTGATGATTATCTGAAATCCCATCCAAAAGCCTGTTTCAATCATATCATCTATTATCAATGAGTAATCATAGTCCTCCGGCAGATAATAATGATCCAACAGCAGTATGTTGTTGTCTTCAAATTCATCGAGTATGCTGTAACTTACATATCCAATCACATCATTATCATATATGATTTCCTTAAGCAAGAAGAATTCATAATTATCCCCTGCTAGCTTATCCTCTTGTTTGATTCTTTGATATAAATTCCCATATTTTTCCGATAGAAATTCATTTAATCTTATCGTGTGGGGAATGTTCTCCTCATCTATTGCCAGATAGAATTTCTTATTATCATCGGGATTTTCAAAGCTCTGATATTGATTATGCATATTTAATCTCCATATACTATATATAATGTCTTCATGTTAATTACAATTTTTGTATTTGTCACAAGTAAAAAACATAAAATATTCTCCAATAAGTTTGTTTCAAAAAAAGTGTACGGTAGGGTGGGGGTGATTGGTGGTGTTGATAAGTTATTCATATCATAATATTTCATAGAACTTATCACATAAGTTGAGTATATACTCCTTTCTTTTAATTACATCAATCCACTCATCAGGTATTGATTCATATCCATAGTATAATGCAGATAGTCCGGCTGTTATCAGGGCATTCGTATCGGTATCTCCACCGAAGTTGACGGCCTTCAAAACAGATTCCTCATAGCTACCCGTGGAGTAACAAGTATATATGGCTATATTCAATGAGTTGACGACATAACCCTTACCGCGAATGGACTCCTCATCCAATGAAAGAACGCCTCCATTATATATCAAGTTAAGTTCATCTGTTAGGTTAACCTCCATGATATATTCCTGTGCCTTTTTCAGTGCATTTTCTATTATGCTCTTAAAGTCCAATTCATCATTATAATCAAGAATCTCATTAACCAAAATGCTGTAGATGTAGCATGAAGCCTTACTTATTATATGTGCATGGGTAAGGGCTGAAACGTTATAAATTATTTCCATTTTCTTATCATCTGATAAATCCTTGTCATATAAATATAAAATGATGGGCATTATCCTCATAAGTGAGCCATTACCGTTGCTGTGAAGCCCGTCACATCCACACTCCAGAGCTGGTCTGCCATTGGCATAGTTGTTGATGGCATCTTTTGTAGTATTTCCTATGTCAAATACATGATTATCTGGAGTATAGGCTGCTTCAAAGTAGTATAATGCAAATTTTCTAATCATATCCTCATAGTTTAGGCCATTAAGCAGGCTATCCATACATGCCAATGTTAATGATGAGTCATCAGACCATGTACCTATCTCCTGGTTATATGTACCGTTACCTGTCATGCCGGTAGCAGGTTTGGCCATCATATCCTTTTTATGGCTAAATTCATATGGGACTCCAAGTGCATCGGCCACGACAGATCCCATGATTGCCGCTTTCAAATCATTCTTATTCATACTAGCCACCTATTAAAATAATCGTTTATTATACTTTAGATCTTTTATTATTCTGGAAAAATTCTCAGAGCTTTCTCTTGGATTGTCACTAAGCATAATGGCAGATACCACTGCAACACCATCAAAGTCATATTCTTCAATGATTTGGCGCGTGTTATCCTCTTTTACACCGCCTATGGCAACTACAGGTATTGTAATATCCTCTTTAATCTTAAGCAAATCCTCCTGTGTTGATATGCCTGCATCGCTCTTGGTGTCTGTCGGGTATATTGCACCTACTCCAAGGTAATCTGCCCCATCATCTTGGGCCTTTATCGCCTCGTCATATGTCGTTGCACTGATACCTATTATCTTGTCATCACCGAGTATGTCTCGTGCTACCCTGCATGGCATGTCGCTTTGGCCGAGGTGAACTCCGGCACAGTCTACTGCAAGAGCAATATCAAGTCTGTCATTTATTATCAGCGGCACGTCATATCTGTCTGTTATCCCTTTTACCTTAACGGCAAGATTATAGAAATCAAGGGTATCAGAGTCTTTTTCTCTTAACTGTACAATTGTTGTTTTTCCTTTAACGGCTTCTTCTATTATGTTTAAGAATTCATTTTCCGATAGGTTAAACTGGTCCGTAACAAGATATACGCTGTAATCAATCATCATTATTCCTCATCATAATTAAATCCATGATTTATTAATCAGTTATAATTTTCTTATTTTGATGTTGTCCTGTACTTTTTGATCATCAATGTTGGACAGCTCATCAATTAGTTCACTTCTGAATGTACCTGTACCCTTGTTGTTTACCTTGACTGTCTGTGCTGCCAGTTGTCCTGCTATTCCAAGAACTACAGTTGCAGTTACTGCTGCTGTAAGTGGCGTAGTTACTGCATTGTATGCGGCAAGTATACATCCAAGCATACATCCGCTGCCTGTTATCTGGCTCATCATCTTATGTCCGTTTTCTATTGCATATACTTCATTACCGTCTGATATTATATCTATTGGTCCAGATACTGCTATTGTTGTATCTAATTTCTGTGCAATGTTTTTAACTATCAATGCATTGGATTCTAGTGTCTCATCGTTTATGACGTCACTGTCTGCTACGTCTACACCTTTTACTTGTGTACATTCATCGAGTATTCCGATTAGGTTTGCAAGGGTTTTTATCTCTGAGAGGTTTCCTCTTATTATTGTAGGATTTGATTTTATCAGTTCCATTGATGTTTCATTTCTTATATTGCTTACCCCTATACCGACCGGGTCAAGTACGTATGATTTTCCAAGTTTTTCCGCGGTTTTAGCTGCTATCTTCATAGCCTCTATCTGTTTCTGGTTTAATGTTCCGATGTTTATTAATAATGAATTGACTACTGTAACCATTTCCTCGGCTTCGAGTGGTTCATTTGCCATGATAGGGGATGCTCCAATTGCCAGTACAGCATTTGCACAGTCGTTTACAGTTACTGTATTTGTTATGCAGTGTACTAGTGGACTTTCATTTCTTAGTTTTATAACACAATCACATATGTTGTTGATAATTTCATTCATTATTAATCTCCTTTATTTTTTTGAATAATTTTAGATATTATCTTTTTATTTATATTATTATATTGATTTTTTCATTTATTATAATTATTGTTTAATCATCCCTATTTTAATCGGATTATTTTAAACATTGTTTGATTATAATGTGATATTTTATACATTTGTAATTAAAAGAGCAAAAAGGATTATTGGGGGAGTGGATAATTTCACCTTATTTTAAAAGTATCTACAAGTGTTTTATCAGTATCGAGTATATCTTTTCGGTAAGAGGCAGCAATATAAATATGAATATGTATACGCTTAGCAGTACTGATATGAGATTTGCTATTGCACTTAATGCTATTAGTTGATTGGTTAACTCCGGATGCAATACGCAAAGTGCCGATAGTCCCGCTACGTTCATGCTTGTACTACCTATTCCACATGCAATGGCATAGGAATATGGATGAAGCGGCAGTATATATGATAATACGTTGACGATTATGCTTATGAATATTGTGCCGAGTACTGCTCCCATGGTATAGACTATCATGAATCCTTTCATCTCCTCAGAGTCCACGCCATATTTGTCCATTATCATTGCCATCTGTGGTTCTCTGCAGATTGAACTTGTCATTCCGATGGCTTTTCTTCTAAAACCTAGAATCAATGCGATGGGTAATGCTATAAATACACACATTATGTCTCCAAGTTCTTCGAGTATGATCAGTGGTCCCGTCTGGTATAACAGTGATATGTTCTGGCCACTTATTATTGCAAGTTTTGCTATAAGAGGACATATTATGACTGCAAAGATGACGGTAGCCGCTTGTGATTCCTTTTTATCTATCCATTTGATGTAGTTGGTGAGGTAGGCAATGATTGAAAACAATAATGCGAATACCAGTGGTAGTATGATAATTGTAATCGTGTCAAATACTGAAAATTTGATAACTCCTATAGATGTGGATATTAAAAATATTACTAAAACACTAATGTGTAATTTGTAATTCAACACATCTTCAATATTTATATTAGTTATCTTTTCTTTCATTAGAATACACGAACCTATCTATTATTATATCGAATTTTGGATAATTGCAGTATATGTGAAAAACATGTAATTAAAAAAAGTTTATCAAAAAAAGTAATATGATTTAAATTTAAATCATTCCCGTATACATTAATACAACCTGTGCAATCAATGCTGAACCGACATAGGTACCGAATATGACAAAGAATGTAACGATAACACCTTTGACTCCGACTTTCTTGAAGTCACCCAGGTCTTTACCCATTGAAATACCTGCATATGCAAGCAGCACTGTTGTTAATGAAATCAATTCAACACGTGATGTATAATAAATCAAGGTATCAGATACCGGTGAGATTGGAAGTGCCAATAGTAAACCTAAAATACTGATGTATAAGATTGACGGTATATCCCATGGAACGTATCTTTCGATGATAAGCCCTGCAAGTGATATTCCACATAATATGAACATTCCTATCAATGATTCCATAAATGGGTACTGATATCCCACTACGTTACCGATAGCTGAGATGATGGAAAATATCAGCAGTATACCTATCCATTCAACCAATATTTTAATTGATATCTTTTCAGTCAATATCTAACAACTCTCCTTTTTTTCCTTTCTGCGCCGTAATAATGAATTTATTGGTGGTTCAAGTCTTTTGTATAATCCTTCGGTAAGAGGCATAGCAACGAAGATATATACGTACATACCGGTAACCATAGCAATCAGGTTAGCCATTCCACTGAATGCTTCCATCTGTGTAGCATACTGTGGGAATATGGTTGATAATGATGCAACGGCCGCTGCATTCATACTGGCACTTCCTATACCACATGCCATTCCAAATGCAAATGGATGTAATGGAAGGGTATATGCAAGTATGCTTACCAATAAGCTGATAAATGGTGTTCCTAAAACGGTACCTATAAGAAATACTGTAAAGAAACCTCTTGTTTCAGGAGAAGTAAATCCATATTTGTCTATTACTACGGCCATCTGTGGTTCACGACAAATTGAGCTTGTCATACCAACAGCTTCACGTTTAAATCCTAATAATAATGCAATAGGCATTGCAGCAAAGATGGTACCTAGGTTTCCAACTTCCTGTAGTAGAATTGCCGGACCTGCATTAAATATTATTCCAATGTTTTGACCACTAGCTATAGCTAGTTTGGCTAGTAATGGACCTATAAGTAACATCATTATAGCACTAGATCTTTCTGATTGTTTTTCCTGAATCCATGTCACAGGCTTTGCCAAGTAAAATGCTACTGCAAGTATTAATGAATATAATAGTGGCATCAATACGATGGATATTCCCATTAGGTCTAATGTTATAACACCGATGTACTCTGAGATTACTATAGCTACCAAAACAGTTAAATGTAATTTATAATCTTTTACAGATTTCATCAAGTCTTCAGTATCTGAAGTATATTTATTTTTGATATCCATTGATTCATCTCCAACTGGTAATACATTTTGAAATTTTATTAATAACTATATTTTGCTTCAAAATCATAAAACCGCATCAATGTTGAAATGTTAAAAATTTAATTAATATTATATAATCATTCTTAATATAAATAAGTTAAAATATTATTTTTTAATAAATTTATAAACATTGTTTATTAATATTTTATTATTTTATATTATTTATAATTTTCATAGGAAATAAAGGTAGTTTGCTAAAAAATTTATAAAAAAATATTAAAATAATTTAAAAATAATTATTTCATAAAAAAACATCAGTAAAAATTTTGATCATAATGGCTTTATTTTTTAAAATTAACTTAATAAATATTTATCTATAAAATTATGGTTATTAATGGAAATTAATTATTATTATAGTTCATACTGTTCATTTAAATTAAAAAATAGGCTTAATTATTTTTTTAAAAAAATATATGATTAAATGATTATAAAATTCTTAAAATTAAAATAAAAGCTTTATAAGCTTTTTTATTGAAAATAAAATTTTTTAAGTGTTTTTATCTAATTTAACGATATGTTGATGTTCCAAAAAAGTGACTAAATAGGACTGTTTGTTCCTAAAATATGAACAAAAATAGCCAAATTCATTCACATAACATGAACTGGAATGAACACTTGTTCCTATTGTGTGAACAGGAATGCATATTTAAGGCACATCATAATTGATGCAAATCCAAGAAAAAAGTCACATAAAAATAAAATGTATAAGAAAAAACAAAAAGAAAATATGAATAAAATAGCACTCCGGCTATAAACCCGTGTACTTTCTTTTCAACTTAACCTCTTTCTGATTTTTACAGTTTACAAAGTAAGTCCATTCTACCTCATCACCGTCACGAAGGAAATAAGCATCTACAATCAAATCAGGTATTTCAACATACATAGGTTTATCTTCATCATGATCTTCACGTTTAACTTTTACTTTAAATGACATTTCAACCATTATCATCACCATTTAACTTGGATAATTCTTCATCAATCTCTCTGATAGACTCTTCTTTTTTAGCAATATTCTTTTCAATTTCAATAATTTCACTTTTTAAATCATCAATTTCCTGATTAAGGATAAACTTCTGGATTTCCAGTTTTCCATCCTCCGTTTCTGACCATTTCTTTGCGTTTTCAACAAATTCTTCCTTGGTTAAATTCATTTGACTGAGTAATTCTTCCTGTGAATTTGCAAAATTAATAAAAATATTCTCTAATCTATCTGACATGTTATCACTAAAACAATTTCTATATATTATATGTAAATCCTTATTATATATATTTTTTAAAAAAAAGTATATGATAGATTCAAACAAAAATGGACAAATATCAATATATAAAAAGAGAATTGGCCAAAGCTATTTCAAAACAAAAAAAGTATTACTCCCTTTATAAGCCAAGAAGAGATGGCCAATATTCTCATAACATATGGATTTTCACGTATTTTATCTATTAATTTTAATTTTTTGTATTGAATGTTTATAAAACTATTTTGTTAATTTAACGGTATAACTGCTTTTTTTTTAAAACTTTTCCCTATTCATCTATTGTTTTTTTTTTCATTCATTTGACCATTTTTTTCATCGTGATTTTTAATTAAAACGAAAATACAGGACAACAAAAGGCCTAACCAGATAGTTAAGAATACAAAGAATCAGATGGATAAGACGAAACGTACTACACGACTATGAACCTTCTTATGTGATAGCTCGAGCTTATCAAAATGGGGGTTTTTAAAGGGTTTTATAGAAAACCTCTTTTTTGAGTGAAGTTATTCTTGATGAACAGTATGTTTTTTCTAAATGAAAATTATTATTCAACGTCGAAATCGATAATAATATTATTCATTCCATGCAATGCCGTCAGTTTAAGAAATTTGTTTTTTGATGATGATGTTTTTAAATCCATAATGACTATTATTTTTAACTTATTCTTTATATTGTGTGGCTGTTGAAAATGTGGTTGAAAAAGATATTTCTTTATAAAAAAATATGTTTATATTTGTCTCATGTAATGTATGTATATTTTTTTGTATAATATTTTTTTTTAGGATTGTTTATATTTATTATTTTTTGTTATAT
>MVJJ01000074.1 GCA_003266145.1 Methanosphaera sp. SHI613 | reverse complement strand
GACTACAATGAATACGAATTTGCAGAAAATGCACGATTTCTTGGAAGAAATCAGACATACTGTGCAAAAGGATTTGGATTTTCAACAGATGAATATAATGACAGTTCATTCTAACATCACCATCCTCCATTATTCACTTTTTTTAATATGAAATAGTTCATCTATTAATATAATAACAAATCTTTAAATCATAGGATGTTAACTGGTTAATATCCTCTTCTTGATGTTATTGTATTTCAATTTAAATAAATATGCTATGTATTATATAAAATAAAACATAAACTTAGTATCATGTTTAATTTAAGAGAAAATACTGAAGAAAAAAATTTTAAATGCAACATTTAAAGTTATTCAAAAGGAAGGTATTGATAAGGCTACAACTAAGAAAATAGCTGCCGAAGCAGGAGTCAATGAAGTAACCATATTCAGAAAATTCGAAAACAAGAAAAATCTCATTGAAAAGACTAAAGAACATTTTATCAAGGTATTTATCGATAAATTAAGGGGAATATTCTATTTTAATGGAGATGAAGAAATTAAAGACTACCTTCAAGGGGCATTCAAGGGACTTTTAAACTTATCAGACAGTGATTTCAGTATCATTAAGATTGCCATGGAAGAGGTAAGGGAAATTCCTGAGAGAAAACTATTGATAAGTCACATAACTGACGTGGTTCTTGATAAATTGGAAGAATTTTTCATATTACAAAAGGAAAACGGAACTATCATGGATGTTGATCCTAGAGTAGTGGCTGTAATGTGTTTTAGCCTAATCTTTCAGTCAGTCATATTGAGAAATGTATAATTCTACTACTAGTTCATATTTATAGTGGATTAGATTAGCTTCTTTTACAGGACATGGACACCATCTATAAAAGATATTATTTTTTTCTATATAAAAAATAATTAGGAGAAATATAAATAATCTCCTAATAAAAATATTAACAAATACTACTTCTAGTAAATAGAACCTATCAGGATAATGATTTATACAAATCACTATGATTATATTAAGTTTATTATTATTTATATTTTAATGTAATATTTATATTTTGTATATTAATTTGATTAAATATTTAGAAATGAGTGGGAAAATATGATTATGAACTATTCATTTTTATAATATTATTCTAAAAGTCTGTCATTATATTACTTCACAAAAGATAATTATTTGTATCCGGGAATATGGATAATCGGTACAATCGCTAATTTTCAGTGAATCTTTTATCACAAATCACGCCTCCCAAAAAGGAAAATGCAAGCCCTGCTCTGGAAACAAACAACAATACTCTAAACGATGAATATGTATATTAACCTCCTATAATATAAATATAAGATAGGATTTGAAAATATGAGAATGAATAATAAATATATTATATTTCTTACTTTACTGTTTTTTCTAATCATATCCATTTCTTCAGTACATGCTTCAAACGACACGACAGGTACTGTTTATTCAACGGATAATAACTCTTCATATTCTATTTATGAAAATAAATTGGATGAACTTAGTAAAGAGGACATTAAACAAGATAACTCTAAAAAGATACATAAGACAATAGTCAATAATTCAAAACAACTGTCAACTACATTATCAAATATATCTGATGAGGATAGCCATTACATCTACTATACAAACAGCACGTTCACCGATGATATAGTAATAGGGGATAGAAACTCCAAATATAACCCTAAGATATCCATATATGGAAGTTTGCTGGATGATGTGGATGTGGATTCAAATGCAACAATAACAATATACTCCGGATGTGTGACTTTCAAGCATATAAGTTTCATCAAGTGTATCAATACAGATTACACTATAACAAACTATGGAAATTTAACAATCGCTGACTCAAATATCCTGTATAATGATAATTTCATAAAAAACTATGGAAATCTCATGTTAAACAATTGTGAAATACGCGCAAATGTGGCCACTGATTCATTAATCTCCAACATACAGGGCAGTATCCTACTCAACGAGTCATATGTATATGATAATCAGGGTCAATTTGCCGATAATTTTGCAAATCTAACTGTTTATGGAACCAATATCCATGGTCATAACAAAAGCAGCATCAAATTAGATCCATCACAGTCTTACTCATTCATAGAAAATCATAATAACGCAACGCTAAATATAAGTTACACAGCATTTAGAGGTTTCTACAATAACTCTTGTACAATAATAGTCAATCATGGCAATCTAACAGTTTATAATGTTGGTTTTTATTACAGTACCGTCAGGAATGCCATAGTAAATTATGCACTAGCCAACATTACAAACAGTGACTTTGAATTCAACATTGTGGATTCACTGATAATCAATGAATTTGACAAAGACCATCTAATCAAAGAATATATGTACATCAAATCAAATAAATTTGACGCTAATATTGGCCATAATGGCGTAATACTCTTCAATAGGGCAAAGGCAATATTCAACAATAACAATTGCTGGAACAATACGGCATATTACAATGGATGTTTGTCAAATGGTGGCAAATTAATTACACATGCCAACAATTTCAGAAACAATCACGTGGTAAAATGTGGTTTAATATATAACTGGAATCTTCTTGATTCATCAAAGGATTACTATAATAATAATACGGCCCGTTACGGTGGATGTATATACAATACCGGTAATGCTTCCATAGCAAATACGTTAATGAAGTTTTCTCAGGCAGTAAACGCTTCAACAATTTATAACACCGGAAACATGAATATCGCAAAATCAAACATTAACAAAAACAAGGCAAAAAACGGTGGTACCATATTTAACAACGGTAGTCTAAATATGAGTTTTAACTCAGTATATAACAACAAGGCATCCTGTGGTGGTGTCATTCTAAATTATTATAGGTTGTCCTTGTTTAGCAACGCATTCAAATATAATATAGCAGATAATGCAAGTGCGGTAGCAAACATTCCAAGTGAACATATTATTCATGCGCCTAACCCGGAAATTGATAAGCATGCAGGATATTTCAAGGATACTCTCCAGTCTTTTGCAATATGTATCTCGTTAAGAAACGTGTATACATTAAACAAGGCATTGACGGAGGCTACCATATTAAATCAGGGACATATGATAATAGCTTATGATACTATCAAGACATTGGGTGTTAACACATATCTGATTGTAAATACCGGAACTATCAATTTAAAGAATTCCACTCTGGTTAATTATAACCATATGGATGAATCACTCATTAAAAACAATGGTACGATTTATAACGCAACCTGCTGATTCATTATTTTGCCCTTTTAATTTTTTTTATTTTTAATAATTATCCTTTTTTACTTTTTTTGTACTTAATGTGACAATACTCTCCGAATATAATTTTTTTAAAATTTTTATTAATTAAAACAACTTCAAAATCAAGACATTTTGATTTGTTGCCCCTACTTCTTAAAAAAAATATTTCATTTAATCATATAAATATATAAATTAATGTGAACATAGATAACAATGAAGCGACCGATTGGATGATTATTGAAAAATCAATTATCAATCTTTGAAAATAAAATACAAAAATCGCATAAATTCATTAATAAAATCATTAATTAACACATAAACAATAATATAACTAATAAATACATAATTTAACAATGTTTATCAAAAATACGACATGGCATATAACATTTAATAATCGAAGATAGGTAGCTTACCTTTTAAATAGCTTTTGTACCAAACTAATTAAAATGAATAAAAAAACAATGTTTAAATAAAGGAGTCGAATAAGAATGACTTTAAACAAGAAGCATTGTCTTACGTTACTCGTGATTATGTTGGTACTTCTATTGGGTGCAGGCCTTGTGTCGGCATCTGATACAAATGACACATCACAAGTAATTAAAGATAATAATAAATTATCCGCACCCTCCAATTATGATGTGGATAANNGTGGTACAATCTGATTTAACAACCGTTAATTCAGATGCAGACGTAGAAAAAATATCAAACACAACAATGAGCACTGATACAATAACGACAAATACACAGGCAGAAAATACAGTAACTACAAGCGATTCCAATATTATAAAAAATAATATTAAAGACGATATTGAAAAAACTATTAAAGGTGACGGAGAAGATTCATTTACCAGCTTACAACAGTTGATAAATGAAAACACTATAATTGATTTGACAAACAACTACAAGTTCACGCCGGGAGTAGATGACCAGGAAGGCACATCACTAGTAAACGGTATTGTCATAGACCATGACATAACCATTAACGGTAACGACTATACTCTTGATGGAAATGGTCTTTCAAGAATATTCTATATAGATGAGTCCATAACGGCAAACATCAACAATATAGTATTCAAGAATGCAAAGACCACAGGTAACGGTTCAGCAATATACACATTAAGTACTATTAACGTGGACCAGTGTACATTCATAAACAATACCGGAAATGCCAGTGGAGCAGTATGGATAAGCAACATGGCAGAAAACTCAAAAATCCTAAATTCCACATTTACCAACAACAAGGCATCAGGATATAACACTACTTCAAGCGGCAGAACATACTACTATGGTGATGGTGGAGCATTATACTTTGAGGGAAGCTCAGAAAGTGCGTTGATTCATAATTCAACGTTTATCAACAACTCCGCTAATGCAAACGGTGGAGCAATAGTATTGCATGCAACATATTCCAATATTACATCATGTAAATTCTATAACAACTCCGCCCCATATGCTGCTGGAGCAGTAAGATTGGATGGTAAATATTTAATAGTAAACGATTCACTGTTTGACGGAAACTACGATCCACAGGGAAACTATTCCTGGGGTTCAGCAATATATCTTACAGGTAACTATACAAATATTACCAACTCTAACTTCACAAATCATCATGGTGCACGTTCCGGTGGAGCAATAGCCATTGATGGATCTGATGACCAGTTAACCAACAACACCTTCACAAACAACACTGCCTATGAAGGTGGAGCGGTATACGTTGAAGAAAATGAGAATGTGGTATTTGACAACAACACATTTACCAACAACGCCGCCGACTTAAATGGTGGTGCAATACTCATCAGTGTATATGCAAACAACACCAAAATATTAAATTCCAACTTCACAAATAACAGGGCTATTGGATATACAAGAAATGGTCGGTCATACGGTGATGGTGGAGCAGTATACTTTGCAGAAGGATGTTCTGAGGGTCTGATTGAAAATTCAACATTCACCAACAACACTGCATTAGCCAAGGCAGGTGCAATAAACTGGAATGGAGATCATGGTCAGATAATATCCTCCAACTTCACAGATAACCATGCAGCCTTTGATGGAGGAGCTGTATTATTTACCGGAAACAACGGTTACATAAACGGCAGCATATTCATAAACAACACCTCCAATTATGCCGGGGGAGCATTGAGAATCAGTGGTAACAACACCAGAGTAAACAACACCTTGTTTGACCGAAACAACGATCCACAAAATAAGGCATGGGGTTCTGCAGTATATATATCAGGACACAATACTGATATAGAATATTCAAACTTCACAAATAACTATGGATCAGTTACCGCCGGAGCAGTTTATGTTGCAGGTACTAATACGAGTGTGTCATATTCAATATTTGACAACAACACAGCATCATCAAATGCCGGTGCAATACTACTTAACGGTACCAACGGTTCCATATCATATTCAAACTTCACAAAAAATAGTGCTGGAAATGAGGGTGGAGCAATATATATCAACGGTACCAATGGTAGTATAAGTTATTCAAACATAAATAACAATAATGCAA